>CAYZHS010000095.1:0-7327 GCA_964478295.1 uncultured Proteiniphilum sp.
ATTCAGACCCCAAAAAGTATAAATGGAATGAATATCACAAGTGGAAACTTAAAATGAGAACTTACACTCCACTTACTCCGTTAACAGTAACACGCACTCCAGTTATTGCAACAAGAGCAGAATTTGGTTTACTTGGTCACTATAACAAAAACAAACTTACCCCATTCGAAACCTTTGACGTTGGGGGTGATGGTATGACTGGATACACTAGTAGTTTTGCAACTGAAACTATTGCTCTTAGAGGATACGAAAACAACTCTATTGCAATGCAATCGCGTGCTTATACTAGATTAGGACTAGAACTTCGTTATCCTTTTATACTAGAACCTAATTCCACAATTTATGGAGTTGCATTTTTAGAAGCTGGAAATGCATGGATGAACATAAGTGATATTAACCCATTCGATTTAAAACGATCAGCTGGAGCTGGGGTTAGAATATTCCTTCCAATGATTGGATTAATGGGTATAGACTGGGCATATGGTTTCGATACTGTATATGGCACTGGATTAAGAGACAGAGGTGGAAGTCAGTTCCACTTTATAATTGGACAAGAATTCTAATTCTTTTAACAATATTTATCTTGTTAATAATAAACATTTGAATTTAAAGCACGTCTTATACTACAACTAACAATGACAAATTATGAAGAAAATAGTATTATTAATCAGCTTATTCATATCTATTTCATTCGGTAGTGCATGGGCTCAGCAATATGCATTTATAGATATGGAGTATATTCTTAATAGAATTCCTTCTTTTGAAAATGCCAATGAACAAATTGAAGAGATGTCAAAGCAATGGCAGAGTTTAATTGATAAAGAGGTTGAAGAAGTAAATGCCATGTATAAGAAATACCAAAGCGATAGCGCGTTGCTTAAGGGGGAAGAAAAAACCAGACGTGAAAACGAAATTGTAGCAAAGGAAAATTCAATTCAAGAACTTCGAAATAAGTACTTCGGCTCACAAGGTGAACTGTTTTTACAGCAAGAGAAATTAATCAAACCCATTCAGGATAATATATACGAAGCGGTAAAAGAGTTATCAGTCCAAAATGGCTATACAATGGTGATTGACAGAGCATCTGCCACATCTATAATCTTTGCTTCTCCAACAATTGATATTAGCGACGAAGTACTTTCAATATTAGGCTATTAAAAATAAATCGCATATATTTGTATCCTATTTTTCAGAGAATTTAAAAATTATAAAATAAAAATCATGTTAAAGAAATTATTAATCTTTTTTATTGCACTAGCTCCAATTGCGGCTGTTGCTCAAGATGTGAAAATTGCATACATCAACGCTCAGGAGGTTTTTGCTGCCATGCCAGAATTGAGTAATATCGAAACACAATTATCTCAAAAACAAGAACAGATAAATAAAAATGGTCAGGCATTAATTGATGAGTTTAACAAAAAAGCCGAAGAGTTTGAAGCTAATTCAGCTACTGCTTCAGATGCAATTTTACAAGATCAGCAAAAACAATTGCAATCAATTCAGGAGAGATATCAACTCTTCGTACAAAATAGCCAGCAAGAGATGAATCAACTTCAACAACAACTGCTTGAACCCCTAAATCAAAAAATAGCTGATGCTATTAAAAGTGTAGGAGATGCAAACAATTACACTTTTGTATTTGATGTTTCTACAATGCAGTCGCCTATTGTTTATGTAAATCCTTCTGCTATTAACATTACGCAAGATGTGAAAACAAAACTTGGATTGTAATAATAATACAAGCTATCATAAAAAAAAGGATTTCAGTTAATAATTGAAATCCTTTTTTTTATTAATTATGTAGCAACTTTTTTCTATATCATTACAATCCTTTAATTACAAGTATAGGAGTGTCTGAATGAAATAACATTCTTCGGGCAATACCAGGATTAAACATCCTTGCAAATAGATTTCTTCTTGAACTGGAAAGTGAAATCATATCAATATTGTTATCCTCTATAAATTTCTCCAGCGACTCTTCCAGGCTTTCAGTTTGATCAATCAACCTATACTCAGTCTCCAATTGCGGATACTCTTCAGATATATACTTTTGCAGTCCCGATAATTTAATCTCATTCCACACATCTTCTTTCTTTGCTATATGTGCAAGAAATAATTTAACTGGATATGGCTTTATAAACTTCATCATTATATCGAAAGCTTTAAACTCCCTTTCCTGAAAATTAGTAAGAAAAACCATTCTCTTTATATCTGATATATTTCTGGCTTTAGCATCTTCCGGCACTGCAAATATTGGTGTCTTACAACCATCCATTACTTCGGCAGTTACACTTCCAATTAAATCCAACTCTTTAGCATTTCTGCCTTTAGTTCCCATTACAATAGCAACAGGCTTCATCTTCTTCGAATAAGATATAATCTCCTCTTCGGGCAAACCTTCGGTAAGTGTGGAAGTGTACGATACTTTTGGAAAAACCCCAGATTCTATAAATGAATCAATCTTTTGTATTAAATCATTCATTTCCTCTTCAGTTTTTGTTCTTACATCCTTATAGATGTCTTTGTCTGTAGCGGGTAAAGTAAAAGCATCACTAAAAGGTACTGCCGCAGGATAAAAAGGGGTAAAGAAAGCGTGCATCAATTTCACCTTACAATTTAAGTCCTTTGCAAGCTTAAAACCAAATTCACAAGTTAGAAGCGTATAATCAGAAAAATCAACAGGAATTAAAATTTCGTTATTAGAATCTTCTAAATCTTCTTCTTGAGATACTTTTGAAGTAAAATCAACTTGCTCAATTATTCTAAGCGCCCTTTGCAAATCACTCTCTTTAATTCTTACACGCACACTACCTGGAATAGAAGGTTCTATAAGATTAATTCCATGTATAACAGATTCAATACCCTCTGATTCTAATAT
Organism: uncultured Proteiniphilum sp.; assembly: GCA_964478295.1. GTDB lineage: Bacteria > Bacteroidota > Bacteroidia > Bacteroidales > Dysgonomonadaceae > Proteiniphilum. Next base: position 2,879 of record CAYZHS010000095.1, read on the forward strand.
AGTTTTTAATATCTGAGCCTTTTCATAAGTATGAATTGCCACAGTTACCAGTTTGTCGTCGTTTAATTGGTTTCTTTTTTTATCTTTTTGCATAATACTGAATTTTTATTCCAATTACTTTCTGATGACATATAATATAAAAACAACAATAAATAAAAAACCCAATATTTGGTATTACTATAAACAAATATTGGGTTTTTATATCACTATTCAGCTTGTTCTTCTTGGGTAGCCTCTACTGAATCGGGCTCTGGATAATCTTCAAGTCCCAATATTTTAAGTGCCTTATCAAAAATAGTTGTATCATCTAGTACAACAATACCACCATCCGGACCTGGTTCAATGTGTATACCTACACTTCTTCCTTCTTTATAATTGTATCCGCCAAAATAGTTTCTTACAGTTTCGGGTTTCATATCTAACTCCGATGCTATTTGACGGATACTACCATCGGGGAGCTTGTCTTTCAGTTCTCTTAATTCGTTAAATGAAATTGTTCTTGCCATGGCTTCTTATTTTTATGTTTAAAATTCATTTAGATCTTTTTATTATGCCCTAAACTTACTAAAAAATAAATATATTGCAAACAATAATAAGATAATATTTCAAAAATGTTACCTTTCTATTATTATAACAAATTTCAATGAGGTAAAGTTGATAGTAGTGAACTAAAGCTTACAAGAAGTACTATATATATCACCATAAAAAGTGCGAGAATCTTTCCGTTCTCTATATGATATAGAGCATGTTTGTTTGTATAGTTATTATTGATTATAGCGGGTTTTGCAACCGCTATCAGAAGTGAGTATAGAAGAAATCCAATAAGTGAACCCACTATCATACCTGCTACTATATCTGAGATGAAATGCACTCCTAAATAGATTCTGGTGTAGCTGTTTAAGGTTGCCCACAAAAGAGATATTATAGTAATCCATCTATATCTAAAGATAAATGATAAAAATACGGCAAGTCCAAATGAGTTAGTTGCATGACCTGAAATAAATCCATATCTACCTCCCCTGTATCCATTTAAAATATCCACCTGATCCATAAAGTCGGGATGGTGAGAAGGGCGAAATCTTTCGAACAAAGGCTTAAAAATCGACGAAGATACCTGATCACTTGTAACAAATACTAAAATAAAGAATAGTGTAACAAGCAATCCTACTTTACGAGGTGTCTTATAAAAAAAAACTAATACAATGAATAACAGCAAAGGAATCCACACAAACCTGCCCGATAGAGTCCACATTATATTGTCTAAAATTACAGAATCACTCCCATTAAGAGCAAAAAACAAATCTCTTTCTAATGGTAAAAGTCCTTCAATAGCTCTTTTCATATATTAGACCAATTATTTAAAGTATCCGATTATATTATTTCAATGTTATCTTTTCTTGTCCATCCAACACTACCGTTAACAATTTCAATCTCATACCAGTTCCCATCTATGCTTCTGACTTTTACCTTGGTACCCTCATGAAGTTCAAACAATTCGTTACTGTTAGCATCTGGTGATGCATTTACAGCTGCTGCACCAACCATTACTATTGCATTATCTCCACGTACTTGTTCACGTTTCTGACTAAATGAAAATATATTAAAGATTATCACCAAGAAAAACACTACAATACCAGAATAAAATGCAGTCTTCCTTACCCATAAAACATTTACAAACAAATATGCAGCTAGAGAAATAATGAAAATAATAAAAGACACAACAGCAATAACAGCCCAAACATTAGAGCCATACAAGTTACGGATTGCCTTAAACCAATTAGATATAAAAATATCCCCGGCAGGTGTAATACGGTCCACTTTCATGTTGTTGACAAAACGGAGATTATGCCTAATATCACTATCACCCGGATCAAGTAATAAAGCTCTCTCATAATTAAGTATAGCTTTCCCTAACTGATTGTCCCTAAAGTAAGCATTTCCTAAGTTATAATACAACTCTGATGACACCATATTATTTATGCTAGCATCAGCAACTGCCTTTTCAAACAACTCTATGCTTTTTTTGAAATCTTGATTCCTATATGCCTCATTTGCAACAGAGACAACATCTTTATCTAGTATATCAGTAACAGTTACCGATGCTGTACTATCATTATCCTGTTCAGTTTCATCTTGTGAAAACAATGCTGGTGATGCAAATATTAACATGAAAAGAGATAACATAGTATAAGTAGCTATACCTTTCGTTTTATTCTTTCTCAATCTATTCTCCATTTGACCTATTGCTTCAATCGTATCATTATAAATATTACCCATCTCGGCATCACTTTCTGCTTGTGCATATCTTGCAAATTCGCAAGTATTTAGAATATGCATAAATTTGTTTATCAACTCATCGGTTATGCCATTCTTAGAAAGCTCAACTTCAATATTATCTTTTGAAAGCTGGGCAACCGGTATTACCAATTTATCGCTAAAATAGCCCCAAATAGCTCTTAATACTTCATCATAGAATTTCTCCTTATTATGTTCTTTATGATATTTCTCAGCGAGCTTTAGTCGTTTGATTGCCATTTTATTGGCCTTCCTGTTACGCATCAATGCTACATTAGCATTCTCCTTTGCTTTTTTACTGTTAATTATAGAGAAAATAATTAATATGAGTAATGGAACAATATACCATAACCAGTAATTCAACGACCCTACAAACAAATTGCTTGTAGATACAAAGTTTGGCTCTCCAGTCTTAAGAAATCTTATATCTTGCTCAACCTTAACATCCTGCTGATTCACAAAATTGGTAGCAGTACTACTTCCCGGATCACCTTTTGCAATCTGTAGATCATACACATCAGTTGAAAGTGTTTTGTAGCTATTTGTATTAATATCAAAATAACCAAATTCAACAGATGGAATGGTGTAGCTGCCCTCATATCTTGGAATAGCCATATATTCAATTACCCTTATTCCTGTTAAGCCATTAGTAGTTACGTTAAATGAGTTCGTAACTACAGGATCATAAACCTCAAAATTATTAGGGAACTGAACCTCTGGATTACGTATCAGCTTCATATTGCCTGTACCGGATATCTCCAAACGTAATGTGATAGCTTCATTAGCCTTAATCTCAGTCGCACTGATGCTCGGGTTTAGAGTAAAAGTACCCACTGCATTAGAATAGTTGGCCGGCTTAGAGCCCGGAAGAGACTTCACACTTACTGTCAATGGATTAGTTACAAGATTCTTTTTTACATCAGCCATCAATTCCTGAGAACCAAAAAATGTAGATACACTTTTACCAGAAGGAACCGAAAAGACCATCTCTATTGATCCGGATGGAATAGTAATCTGCCCCGATCTTTGTGGGAACAATAAGGTTTTTCTTAAATCAGCTGTATAATAATTTCTACCATTATACCTCTCCATTTTCAGTTGCTGGTTGGCCGGCATATCAATTTCTTCAACCATAAAACCTTCAAACTCCGGAAACTGAATTCTCCCAAAATTAACCACATTCAAAGTTGTGTATAATCTGAAAGTTACAGTAAATCCTTGCTGTTCGTACGGACTATTATTAGAGACTATTGCCCTTATGAAGGCGTCATTTTCAGAAACCGAAGCACTGCTTGCTGAAGATGTACCTCCGCTGCTACCTGCACCACCTGTGCCCCCTTGTGGAGAGTTTTTATCTGGAGGCAACACCTCAATATTAACTGAATTAGATTTGTAGTTACTGCCCTTAACATTTATAGAAGCAGGTTCAATAGTGAATTTACCTGTTTTCTTTGGAACAAGAATATAGGTATATGTTACCGATCTCTCAGAAGTTGTTTTGCCGTTTATAGTACGTTGACTAAAACTGGTGGATGTACTGGGACCAAATAAAATATCGAAATCCGTAATATCTGGTAGTCGCAAATCCCTTCCATCTTCATTTAACATGTAACTCAACCTAAATTGCTCACCCTCAACCACAGTTGCAGGTGCAGAAGCTTTAAAGTCGATTTGTGCCTCAGCAACAAACATTGATACTGAATGTAAACCAATCAATAAGAAAAGAAATCTGTAAATCTGCTTTCTGTAATCCATTGTAATAAAAATCTCTTACCAGTTTTTGTTGTGTCTTCTATTATCTTCTGCTTGCTTTTCTCTCTCTTGAGCTTTTATCTGATTGACTTTCTCCTGAGTCTCACGCTCATCTTGTTCAATTGCTTGCAATAAAGCTCTGGCATTATCGCGCGACATCTGTTCGGGAGCTTCGGGCTGTTCAGCACGTTTCTCTTGATTCTGCTGATTCTGAGGCGATTGCTGTTGCTCTTGTTGTTGCTCTTGTTGTTGCTGTTCCTGATCGTCCTCCCCTTCGTCTTGCTGTTGCTCCTCATCTTTAATCATCTTCTGCACAACTGCAAGATTATAACGTGTCTCATCATCTTCAGGATTCAGCCTTAAAGCCATTTTATAAGCCTCCATTGCATCTTTAAGCTCTTT
>CAYZHS010000096.1:0-7313 GCA_964478295.1 uncultured Proteiniphilum sp.
TGTTTGAAAATAGTGTTCTGCCCCTATATAGTGCAATCATTAATATCAGCTGCATGTTTTTCCAGTCTCCAGGGTCCATGACCAATAGCGGGACTATAGGGCAACTTGGGCGCAGGGCCACACCATGCATCCCAGTCGAGAGATGCAGGAGGGTCTTGTGGAGTTGTATCATGAGTGCTTGGGTTAAAGTGGATATTTGCTCCAATCTTATATATCTTGCCAATTTGCCCTTCTTCAATAATTTGTTTTGCTTTATAAAATGCTTTGTTTTGTCTTCTCTGGAATCCAATCTGAACTATATTTCCTGCTTTCTTTGCCGCATTTACCATTGCTATACCCTCTTCCACATCATAAGCAAGTGGTTTTTCGCAATATATTGATAAACCTTTTTCGCATGCTTCAATAAATTGCAGTTCGAGCCAATGAGGCCTACTTTTATATTTCTATTATGTGAGTTTGCAGATACAGATGCTAGTCCCTTGCTTCTAAATCCGGTTGCAAAAGCCATTGTAGCAATAGAGGAGTTTATAATGAATTTTCTTCTATCCATTTTATTTATTGTTAATTATCACATGGTTAATTGTAGATTAAATCTATTCAATAAAACATCTATGTGATTGAAATGTTTAATCCTGTTTTGATTATAAAAAAGTTTTAATAGCAAATAGTTCTGGTTTTTGATATCTTTGCATCAGTTTTATAATCAATGATATGAAGAAATTTAAATTTATAAGCCTTTCAATTTTAATAGCTGGATTGTTGATGGCATGCAATACTAATAATAATGGTGTTAACGATTTGCAAAAAGCAGATTATATTACAGCAGATGTTGCTACTAAAGCTATAATTATGATGAATGATTCACTCGGCGATAATTATAGATATAGAATAGAAAGAGGTGTAAATCAAGTTGCAAATCTTTGGAGAGAATCTGACGGTACACATGACGAGTTTGTTGAGTTTTGTAAAAATAATTTTGTGGCAGGTGAAAAAGAGAGGGAGTTGCTTTACACTACTTTAGAGAAAAACTTTGAAGTTATTAATGGCTATTATCACAAAATGAATGTTGAGTTGAAAAAGCCATTACAGCTAGTGGGACCCGATATCTCTCCTGTGGATATGATGTTTGGAAGTTACAGCGCATCTTCTCATCTCACTGAGGATCTGTTTAATAATAAGATTGCTTTTATTACTGCATTAAATTTTCCGTTTTATTCTCTTGAGGAAAAAACTAATTCAGGAGAGAATTGGAGCCGAAAGGAGTGGGCATATGCGCGCATGGGCGATATGTTTATTTCACGTGTGCCATCTGATATACAACAATATATTTCAAAAACTCTGACCGAGGCTGATACTTATATTTCTGATTATAATATTTTTATGGATAAGTTGAGAAATGATGAAGGAATTCAGCTTTTTCCTAATAATATGAAGTTGATTTCTCATTGGGGACTTCGTGACGAACTGAAATCAAACTATGCTGATAGTGAAAATGGATTGGAGAAGCAGAGAATGATATATCGAGTAATGAAACGAATTATTGATCAGTCGATTCCTACTGAAGTGATTAATAGAGGCGATTACAATTGGAATCCTTATACAAATGAGGTTTTTGAGAATGGAGATAAACTTAATTTTACTCCTGAAGAGACTGGTAGGTATGAGGTATTTATTAAAAATTTTCAGGCAGTACGTAAGCTAGATGCTTATTCTCCACACTATAAAACTCAACTAGATCGTTCATTTGATGGAACAATGGAGATTCTTCAGAAAGATGTTGAGGATTTGTTCATAGGGTTGGTTTCTTCTCAACAAGTAAAAGAGGTCGCATCTCTAATCGAGACGAGGTTGGGTCGTAAACTTGAACCTTTTGATATTTGGTATAATGGTTTTGGTTCAGGCAAAAGCATCAGTGAGGATGAACTTACTGCAGTTACATCTCGCAAATATCCAGATGCTGCAGCGCTGGAGGCCGATTTGCCAAACATATTAGTAAAATTGGGGTGGACTACCGATAAAGCAAATCAAATAAGTTCGCTTATCACTGTTGAAGCTTCACGTGGTGCAGGTCATGCCTGGGGTTCGGCAATGAGAAACGATTTGGCACGTCTTCGTACCAGAATAGGTGAAAGCGGAATGGACTATAAGGGGTACAATATCGCTATTCATGAATTTGGGCATAATGTTGAACAAACCATAACAATGAATGACGTGGATTATTATATGCTGAGTGGTGTGCCTAATACAGCATTTACTGAAGCAGTTGCTTTCCTATTTCAGAAACGAGATCTTGAGTTGCTAGGCTTGCAGAATCCTAATCCAGAAGATGTTTATTACGAGGCTTTAGCTGCTTTCTGGAATTCATATGAAATTATGGGTGTCTCGCTTGTCGATATTCAGGTATGGGAATGGCTTTATGCAAACCCCGATGCGACACCTGCACAGTTGAAAGAATCTGTTATCTCAATTGCAAAAGATGTATGGAATAAATATTATGCAGATGTGTTGGGTGGTGAGGGTGAAACTCTACTTGCCGTTTATTCTCATATGATTGATAATCCTCTTTATCTGCCTAACTACCCAATAGGTCATCTGATAAATTTTCAGATTGAGCAATATTTAGAAGGGAAGAGTCTTGCAGATGAGATGAATAGAATGTATACACAAGGAAGCATTGTTCCACAGATTTGGATGAAGAGCGCAGTTGGAGCAACCATATCAATTGACCCTCTTTTGAAAGCAACAAATGAAGCACTTGAGGCGTTGAAAAATTAGGGATTGCAATCAATTAATAATTCATGGAAATGATTGCTGTAAACAGGTCGTAAGCCGACTGTAGAAACATATGCCTGCTTTGCTTTATCTTTTGATTTTCTTTCAACAGGTCGGTTTGTTGTATGTAACCCTTTTCATATTGCTTTTGTACTGCTATTGAGTTTAGCTGACTCAATTCCCAATTTTCTTTGCTCAGTTCAAAACTTTCTTTCCTTAATTGTAAAAGTGATAGCTGACTTAGCAATTCTTTCTCTTTATTGTTTCTTATATCTCTAAGATATTCAGATTCCATAAGTTTTTGAAGTCGCAGTCTGGACACCTCTTTAGAAGTGTTAAGCGATTGGGTAACAGGAATACTTATTGAAATACCAATATAACTATTACCTCTCCAGTATCTATTATTGAAAAGGTCGAGCTCGTTGTTGTAGTAATTGGTTCCATAAAATCCATTTAGTGTAATTGTTGGTGCGTATTTTAGCGAGGCTGACTTTACCTTTAATGCAGCTAAATCTACAATTTCCTGCTGCTTTGCCTCCTCTAAATTAGTAGAAGAAAAAACAGGCAGAGTGTTAATTTCCATTTTTTCAAGGAGTGACTGTAAGTCCTCTTCAAGTGAAACCAATTCTATGTTCTCACTTGAAACTTCCATTCCAATCAAGTAAAGGAGTTCTGCTTTTCTATCATAGGCTATCTTTTCTGCTTCAAGGTAATCGGTTAGAGACTCATTAAATGCTCTGTGTACATCATTTTTTTCTGACAGACTTATCTTTTCTTTAATGAAAAGCTGATTTGCATTTTGAAGTAAACCTTTATAAAACGCAGTATCTCCACTAAGTAAATGCACCTGTTCATATGCAATAACAGATTCAGCATAAGCAATTGAAATTTTCTCTTTTAGGTTCTGTTCTGTAATCTGAGTATTATATTTTTGAATTTTAAGTTGATGCTCTTTTTCTGAAACGCGGTTTACTTTTTCAGGATTAAACAGATCATAATTTATATTTATACCTGCTGAAGAGTTCCATTTTGTGTTGAATTTTAAATACATTAACTCGCTTTCCTCAGCTGCGGGATTGAATACATTTGCAGGAACAGGTGTGGCTGGTATTATAAGATTTCTTCTAATATCTCCAGAGAAATGGATATTAGGTATGTATTGTAATCGATTCTCCTCCACTGTAATATTGGCCTCTTCAGCTTTCATTCTTTCGATATTTAATGAGGGTGAATGCTCTGTTGCGTACTTGATAGCCTCATCGAGAGTGAGAGGCTTCTTAGACTCTTGAGCAACAGTAGATGTGGATATAAAAATTAATATTATGAATACTATTTTTTGCATTGAATAAATTTTAAATTATATAGTTTACCTGAATACTGAAGAGGGCTCAACCGACTTAAGTTTTCTAATAGAAAAATATGAACTTCCAACTGAGATAATAATAGTTGTGATAAAAAGGAAACTCAAAAGAGCAGGTGAGAGAGATATGATGAGTCCCCCTTTTGCCATTCCTATTTTTGATATAACAAGTAGAATAAGTGAAATAAAATAGCCTATGATTGCGTAAATAATTGATTGCGCTATAACTAATCGGGTAATATAACCACCTGACGCACCAATAGCTTTTAATGTTCCATAATCTTTAATACGATCGTAGGTAACTGAATACATGGTGAGTCCAATAATAAAGAAACCACTAATAATACCAAATAGCACCAATGTGGCAAAACTCATACCCATGTTGTTTGCAGTCATAACATTAACAATAGTAGTTGTTCTGATTTTATCAGTAGGCCAAGCTTTCAGATCGGGTGCTATATGGTTGATTTGAGAAACTACCGATTCTATTTTGCTATCGTTAGGCACAGTGACAATAATTCCGCTTACTTGTGATGATGACATTCCAGAATAGTATCGCGCTTTGTCGGTTGTTGTATAGATTAGAGGAGAGGTAAATCCTTTAGCTCCTTTAGTTATTAAACCTGCAACTGCAGACATGCCATTGATTTCAAAACGGGTGCCTAGTTCCACATTATATCTCAATGTTTTGTTATCATAAAAATCTGTAGAAACTATCTCAGGAGATGCTAAACTTTGAATGGTGCCCGAGCTGACTAACATTGTATTTGGACCGGCCGCAAGAGTAGGGTAGTCGCTACCTATAATCATTGCTGCGGCATCTTTACCGTTTGGGAACTTAACAGATACATTTGTAACAACAAAGCCATGTGTGTCTGTTACCCCTTCAATACTTCTTAGCTGATTCACCCATCGTACATCAAAAGGTGATAACTGATTAATATTTTCAGTTTGTTTTTTAACTACAAATACTTGAGAGTATTGAGGGTTTGCATTACCAACAATTCCCCCAATAATATCAGCAAGGTAGAAAAACATTCCTAATTCAATTCCTATCAGGTAAATACTGATAATTATAGCAGTGAGAATGCCCATGCTTTTGGACTTTTCGAAACGAACAAACTTAAACGCAGTATTCAACATATAGTTTTAGTTTAATTGCACTGTGCATTCTACCTTAGACTCTATAAAAAGGGTTTTGTTAATTTCCTTGATTGTGACTTCAATCTCTCGAATACGCCGATCCTCGAGGTCTGTACCACTATCAGAGAAAAGCGATTTCTTTTTTAGGTCGGGAGATATTTGTGTAATTTCACCAGTAGCAGCAACCTCTGAATTTCCGGGAAGATTTATATTACAAGACTGACCTAACATTAATTGGTCTGCAAATAGTTCATCAATCTCAACCATTACTACAAGAGGTTTGTTTGGGGAGATTCTGCCATATTCTTGGAATAAATTAACAGCCTCGCCAACTTTAGGTGTAATATCCAGTAAAATTCCATCTATGGGTGAGGTGAATCTTGTTTTTTCGAGATCGTTTACTCTTGATGTTTTTTGAACTTTAAGTTCATTTAATTGCGATTGTTGCAACTTGTATTCGTTTTCAATTTTTTTTAACTCTTCATCTTTTTGATTAAAATTACTCTGCAACGATCTAACGTTTTCTCCAGTTGTTGCACCAACCCCAAGCAGTTCTTTTGCATCATTCAATAGTCGAAGTTGCTCTGAATATACAACACGTTCTTGTTCAACAGTAATTTTAGCAGACTCAACTGTTAGTTGCTGAGATTTAATCTTTGAATCTACCTCTTCAATCGATAAAAGTTGTTCGCTGTTATTTAGTGCAAGAATCAAATCTCCTTTTTTTACATTATCACCCTGTTTTAAATGAACTTCTTTTACAATGCCTGATACTGGGGCAGCAAGATTAATTACTCCCCCTTGTGGTACAACTTTGCCGATTCCAACTACATGAGTTGGTTTGATTTCTTTAGCTTCAGATGCACTATTTTCTTGTCTGTTTCCACATCCGAGTAATAACAACATTATTTGAAGTAATGCAATTTCTTTCTTCATCTAAATTTGAATTATTATTAATTTTTTAGTCAATGTAACTGTTTAATATAATCTTCTCCCTAAAGATCATAAAATGATGTAGCTGATAAAGTGTTAATATCAAAAATCATCTTCAAGAGCAGTCTCACTTATTCTTCCTTCAGATACGTAAATCGTTCTGTCGGCAAACTTTTTTAGCCTAACATCGTGAGTAACCACAATTACTGCTTTGTTTTCATTAGAAAGTTGACTGAGCATATCCATTACCATTTTTGCACTTTTGTGGTCGAGTGAGGCAGTAGGCTCGTCACATAAAATAAGTTGAGGGTTAGTAACTAATGAGCGTGCAATGGCAATTCTTTGTTGCTGACCACCACTAAGATTACGAGGTAAATTATTAATGCGATCTTCCATGCCAAATCTGCTTATTAGTTCCATCGCTCTTTTCTTTGCCTCTTTACGTTTCAAACCTTGTAGTAATAAGGGCTCCATAACATTTTCCAAAGCATTTAGTGGAGCTAGAAGGTTAAACCCTTGGAAAACAAAACCAATCTCTTTTAGGCGCAGGTTTGCTAATTCTTTTTCAGAAAGTTCATTTACACAAGTGTTACCTACCCAAACCTTTCCTTGAGTAGGATAAATAACAGAACCAAGGAGTGAAAGAAGAGTTGTTTTGCCTGAACCGGAAGGTCCCACCAATAGAGTAATTTCACCAGTTTTAAAGTCAATAGTAGTTGGCTGTAATGCAACAATGGTTGATTCTCCTGTTTTATATTCTTTACCTGCTTCCGATAATCGTGCTGCAATTTCCATAATATTAATTTGAAATAACAAAAGAAATCATTTTAGAGTAATTCAGCAAATTAAACTCTATATAAGCGGGTTTGGGATTAAATTAATTTAAATACATTTTTATCTGCCAAAGATTCATAATACAATAATGATTTGATAATTATTACTCCATTTTCCTTAATCTTACTTCTATTCCAGAGTTTTCTAATCTTGATTTAATCATCCTTACGTCAGTGTCGCTAAAATGGTAAGGGTATAATATTCGAGGAGAGAACATTTGTGCAGCATTAACGGCCTGATCAACGGTCATAGTGTATGGTTGATTAACCGG
>CAYZHS010000097.1:0-7284 GCA_964478295.1 uncultured Proteiniphilum sp.
AACAAAGATAGAGAAATTTCTTGTATTTTTGTATTTGTTCAAAACAAGCATAAATCGTATAAACAGATGTCAGTAATAACTTCATTAATTTCTAATTCACTAAATTTATCAGCTAGAAACGTTGATAGCACAATAAAACTTTTAAACGAAGGAGCTACAATACCATTTATAAGTCGCTACAGAAAAGAGGCAACGGGGGGACTTGACGAAGTTGAGATTGCAAACATCAAAGAGCTTAATGATAAATACTTAGAACTGGTAAAGAGAAAAGAATTTATTATTAAATCGATTTCAGAACAAGAGAAGCTGACAACAGTGCTTGAAAAAAAGATAGTTGACTGCTGGGATTCTACTCAGCTTGAAGATTTATACTTACCATTCAAACCAAAAAGACAAACCCGGGCAGAGATTGCAAGAAAAAAGGGTTTAGAAGATTTGGCTAAATGGCTAATGTCTCAGAATAGAGATTCAGTAAAAATAAAAGCTGCAGAATTTATAAACGAAGAAGTGGTTGATATTGATGAAGCGTTGAAGGGTGCACGTGACATTATTGCAGAGTGGGTAAACGAGGATGCAAATGCAAGAAGTCGAGTACGTAGTATTTTCTCAAGAGAAGCTATCATTTCATCTAAAGTTGTAAAAGGGAAGGAGGAGGAAGGTGAAAAATATAAAGATTATTTCGATTTCTACTCGCTGCTGTCTAAATGCCCTTCGCACCGATTACTTGCTATCAGGAGAGCAGAAGCAGAAGGTTTTTTACGTGTTTCTATTTCGGTAGACGATGAGAACTGTTTAGACCAACTTGTGCCTATGTTTGCCAAAAACGATACTGAAGCAGCAGACAATGTGGAAGAGGCTGTTGTTGACGCCTATAAACGGCTATTAAAACCATCAATAGAAACGGAGTTTGCAAATCTTTCGAAAGAAAAAGCCGACGAGTCGGCAATAGCTGTTTTTACTGATAATTTAAGACAACTTCTTCTGGCACCTCCGCTGGGTCAGCAAAGGATTTTAGGTGTAGACCCGGGTTATCGTACGGGCTGCAAACTTGTGTGCCTGGATGAGCAGGGAAATTTACTGCACAACGAAACAATATATCCACATCCACCTCAGAATGAATCGAGTAAGGCTGCCAATAAAGTAACAAAACTGGTATCAGCATACAAAATAGATGCAATAGCAATAGGTAATGGCACAGCAAGCAGGGAGACTGAACGATTTATAACAAACATCAGATACGACAAGGAGGTTAAGGTATTTGTAGTTAGTGAAAGCGGGGCTTCGGTTTACTCTGCTTCTAAGATTGCAAGAGAGGAGTTCCCAGAATATGATGTTACAGTAAGAGGTGCTGTATCTATTGGTCGCAGACTTAGCGACCCGCTTGCAGAACTAGTTAAGATAGATCCAAAATCGATTGGCGTGGGTCAGTATCAGCATGATGTTGATCAAACAAAGTTAAAGCGCTCGCTAGATCAAACAGTAGAGAGTTGTGTAAACCTAGTGGGAGTTAATCTAAATACTGCAAGTAAGCAGCTGCTAACCTATGTTTCGGGTTTGGGTGAATCTCTTGCTCAAAAGATTGTTGATTACAGAAGCGAAAATGGAGCATTTGTAAGCCGCAAAGAGCTTATGAAGGTTCCTCGCCTGGGGGCAAAAGCCTTTGAGCAGTCGGCTGGTTTTCTTCGTATACCTAGTGCGGATAATCCTCTGGACAACTCTTCAGTTCACCCAGAGAGCTATCACATTGTTGAGCAGATGGCTAAAGACCTGAACTGCTCTGTAAAAGATCTAATCAGCAATAAACAATTGATAGAAAAAATCGACATAAAACGTTATACGACTGAATCTGTAGGAATTGAAACACTTACTGATATTTTACAAGAGTTGGAAAAACCAGGAAGAGATCCCCGATCGAAAGTGCAAGTACTTGAATTCGATTCGAACTTACGTACAATTAACGATGTAAAGGAGGGTATGATAGTTAACGGAATTGTTACCAATATTACCAATTTTGGGTGCTTTGTTGATTTTGGAATTAAGGAAAACGGCTTAGTTCATATTTCAGAAATGGCCGATAGGTTTGTCTCAAACCCGGCTGAAGTAGTTTCATTACACCAGCATGTAAAGGTTAAAGTAAAGTCTATCGATTATGAAAGAAAAAGAATTCAGCTTAGTTTAAGAGATACAGAATAATAGTCCTATTTAATTTATTTTTCAATAAAATAGGTTGATGCATATATTAACTATCTAAACAAATACTATTATACACTCAACCCAAAGGCCTGTTGAGATGTTATACCTTGAAATATTTAGATAGTGAATTAATTTATGCAATTGAAAGAAAAAGGAAAAGACACTTCAAGTGTATCACATTATAAGCGACTTATTAATGGTATTAAGGATTTTAGAGAAAATGAGTTTATCCCGCACCAGCAATTTTTTGAAGAACTGGGGAGTAAACAAAATCCACATACTCTTTTTATAGGATGCTCTGACTCAAGAGTTGTACCTAACCTAATAACTCAGACTTTTCCCGGCGAGCTTTTTGTAGTAAGAAATATTGCCAATTTAATACCGTTTTACAAAAAGCATTCAGACACTTACCTGGCTACCACCTCGGCTATTGAGTATGCAGTAAATCAAATGAATGTAAGCAACATTATTGTTTGCGGACATTCCAACTGTGGTGGCTGCGCAGCCCTGTATCAAGATAAAGAATTAAAGAATCTTCCACACACTAAGAAATGGATGGAGTTGGCACTTCCGGTTAAGAAAATTGTAGAAGAAAAAATAGCCAAAAACAAGATAACAATTGAACAGAGAAGTATAATTACCGAACAATTGAATATTGTAGAGCAGATGAGTCATTTAATGAAATACAGTTACATAAAAAAAAGAGTAAAAGAAGGAACATTAAATGTTATGGGGTGGTATTACAATATTGAAAAAGGAGAAATTTATAATTACGACAATAAACTCAAAAGGTTTATAAGATTAGAGTGAGCTTTACTAATCTGAAAAATTTATTTCAAATTGTCTGTCTGAAAGATTAAAGCTTTTGCGGTGATGTTCAGTAACACCATATAGTTTTATAGCTTCACGATGTTTTTTAGTTGGATATCCTTTATTTTTTGACCACTCATATTCAGGGTAATGTTGGCCCAACTGCTTCATATATTCATCGCGGTATGTTTTGGCAAGTATAGACGCTGCTGCTATCGATTGAAACTTTGAATCACCTTTTACAACACAGGTATACTCAATTTCATTATAAGAGTGAAACCTGTTACCATCTACAATTATATGGTCGGGCTGTACCAGTAGGCTGGATAATGCTTTGTGCATTGCATCAACTGATGCCCATAAGATATTAAGCTTATCTATCTCTTCGGGCGAACATGAAGCTACAGAGTAACAAATGGCCTTTTCCTCAATTATATATCTCAATCTATTGCGCTGCTTTTCACTCAACTGTTTTGAGTCGTTGAGCTCCTTACAGTCGAAATCACTAGGCAAAATAACCGCAGCGGCAAACACCGGACCGGCCAGACAGCCTCGTCCGGCTTCATCACAACCAGCCTCTATTGAGTCTGGCTTCATTCTTGTTTTTAATACATCTCTTAACTTCACAATAGATATACTTCAACGACCATAAGGTTCAAACTCTATAACAAGCTTATTATCCTCGGGAGGTAAATCGAATTGATAATCTTCTTCTTGAACTTCATTTCCAAGTATTGCCGCAAAAGACTCAATCAATTTTAGCATCTCACTATCTGCCACTTCATCGCCTTTAACGTGAACAAGATTAAGTTTCACAATCATATCAGAAAGCACCTTCTTAGTTTCTGAAGGTATAGGCATTCCAATATTATTCAACAGATTAGCTGTAGTCTTTTGTGTTATTAATTCTAACTTATTACGATACTCTTCTTCTAATTTAGGATTTACGGGAGTAGAAGTTACAAATCTAGAATTAATACATAACGAAGAATCAGTTAGATTCATAATCCTGTAACCAAAAGGATATTGTGCAAGACTAGCAGTTTCAATATCATAAATCTTGTTACCTGAAGGGGATGTGTGCATTGTAATATCATTTGAATGAAAATGCCCTGTGAAGATTACATTTAACCCGGCATCTGCTAATATATCGGCTTTACTTTCCCAATCTTCTATAAGATAATCCGGGAAAAAAGCACTTTGAAAAGGCATATGTTCAACCAGACCATGGTGCATCATCCCGAACACTCTTATTCCTTTTTCATGCGCTTCCTGAAGTATCTGAAGTGCCCACTCCATTGTTTCCGGACGAATTCTGCCAGCTGTAATGGAAGAGTTGACGTACTCATCGAAACGATTTGAATCAATTGACAACAGCCAGGTATTTTTATTTATCTCAGAAAGGTAACTTAAAGAGACTTCATCTTTATTAATAGCACTCCCATATCCATACGAATTGTAGAGTTGCATAAATATATCGCCAGCAACTGACTCCACCTCGATAGTTTGGTCTCCTCTATAAGCTTTGGCATTTGGTATATTTACATCATGATTGCCTGGAATTACAAAAACAGAAGTACCAGAATCTTTTATGAGTTTCAATTTTTCTATAAAATCGATATGACTTTGAAGCTCGCCATGATTAGTTAAATCGCCGGTTATTAACAGTACATCTATATCCTCATTTATAAGATCAGAAATTACCAGATCTATAACTGAATGAAGATCTTCGATATTTCTTCCGGTAGATTTTTCGTAGTTATCAAGAGCACTTCCAGGTAAGGCAAGTTTTGAGGAAAGAAAATGGATATCTGTAATAACAGCAATTTTTATATCACCTGATATAGAATCCCTTAAACTTACAAATAACAATAAGGATATTAATAATATAGTTTTAATGACTCTCCTCATCAATCTTTTTGTAGAAGTAATCTTTCAGGTTATCAATCCACTGCTGACTCTGTATCCAACGCTCAAATGGGCTACATTCAATTAGAAAATAACTATCTGAAAGGGTATTTAGGCTGAAAGTTTCGTCATTTAAAACACCCCATACATACTCGGTTAAATCGGGATAATCTATATAAGGATTGCGATTACCCTGTATTTTAAATACCTCCTCGTTTCTTCTGACCTCCTTAAGACTCACAGGATCTTCACGGTGCCATTTTAAAAGCAGTTTAAGCGACCATTCACTAAAGCCCGGATAACTATCCCCTCCAACCTGATCTGACCTCCAGGAAGGCAATACATCTTCGTAAGCTGTTACGAGGTAAAAATAGGCACGTGCAAAATCTCCCTTATACTCATCAATGGGTTCAAACACGGTTTTGGTGTAATCTCCAAATGTGTTTTGCCCTACTTTTGATCCGTTTGTAGACTCCCATGATGCAATACCCACTTCGCCGAAAGGCAGATTGCTTCTTCTATTATTCACATAACCATCTGTAGGATATAAGTTGAAAAGATCTGACTCTAATAATCTATTACCTCTAAACCAACTCCTGGGCAATGCATGTTCTCTGTTAAAACAATCACCCTCTTTCTTGAAAGTTCCACAACGATTATTTCTAAAATCATAATAATATTCAGCAATACCTCCAGGATTATCTGAATACATATCCAACACCTTATTGTTCTTCCCTGAATCGGTATTTGTGAATGCTTCCCAAAGCTGTGAGTAAGCTACTACTTTTGGGTTCTTTATTATATTATAGAGTGCGGTTTTAAGTTCAGCACCACTTTTACCTTCAGCTGATATATAATATCCTTCGGGCACCTGCGCGTGGAGCGTAGAAGCATAAAACAGCAAAAAGATGATTAATATGCTGTTAGTAATATATTTCATTTCTTATATGATTACGAGCAAATGGCAAATATAGTGAATAGATTCACTAATGCAACATAGAATTGCAAAAAACATGAGTAAAATAAAACGTTTTTACTCGAAGTACATCAAGTGTTAAGAGTGCAATATCTTCTCTATTTCTTCTAAATCTGAACGAAAGCCTTTATCGAAATCGTAATAATTTTTCACTGTATTACATGCATGCAATACAGTTGCATGGCTTCTATTGCCAACTTGCACACCTATTTGGGAAAGTGATAGTTCGGTATGCTTTTTTATGAAATACATTGTTACCTGACGTGCTTGAACTATTTCGCGTTTACGAGAGGTGGACTGAATTAGATCTTTCTTAATATTGTAATAATCTGAGACAGCGTCCTTAATTTTTTGAACAGTAATACGTTTCTTCTCAAACTTAATACTCTGCTCTACAACCCTTCGTGCCAAATTAATATCTATCTCACGATTATTGATAATAGAGTGAGCCATTAATGACACAACAATACCTTCAAGATCTCGAACGTTCTCAGTCACCCTTTCAGCAATGTAGTCAACTACATCTTCCGGAATTGAGAGACCATCAGAAAGTATTTTATTTTGAAGTATCTTTTTTCGCAACTCTTTATCAGGACGTTCTAATTTTGCAGCTAATCCCCAACGGAATCTGGTTAACAATCTTTCTTCAACTCCTTGCATATCCATAGGTGCACAATCTGATGTCATCACCAATTGCTTATTATTTTGATGAAGATGATTGAATATATGAAAGAAAGTATTCTGAGTTTTCTCCAAACCTGATAGCTCTTGGATATCATCAATTATTAAAACATCAATGCTCTGATAGAAATTAATAAAATCATTTATTGTATTAAACCTTCGGGCATCGGTATATTGTACTTTGAAAAGGTGCGCCGAAAGATATAGCACTTTTTTATCTGGATAAAGTTCTTGCACCTTAGCTCCAAGAGCATGGCAAAGATGAGATTTACCTACACCGGAATGACCATGTATAAATAGTGGATTAAATGCTGTTTTAGCTGGATTATTAGATACTGCCTCAGCAGCAGTTCTGGTGAGACGATTGCTTTCGCCTTCGAAGAAATTATTAAATGAGTACTTTGTATTGATCTGAGAATCAAACTCTGAAGTTTCAACTCTGTCGAAAGGGCTCGGCACCTTTGCGGTAATTTTCTTATTAGTGTTCTTATCACTTCCGTTGAAACTTTTGCTCACACCACGCATCTCAACCGCTGTATTGCTTTCAGTTTCAACAAGTATACGATAATTTAATATTGTACCTTCTCCAATTTCTCTGTAAAGAGTTTGTTGGATAATATCAAGATATTTATCCTCAAGGTATTCATAGAAAAACTGACTAGGTACTTGTATAGTAAGTACATTATCCTCATAATTCAATGGAACAATAGGTGCAA
>CAYZHS010000098.1:0-5775 GCA_964478295.1 uncultured Proteiniphilum sp.
AGTTTAACTTGTTTCATCATTACAATTTCTATTTTTGATTAATGTTTAAATCTCTCTTAATTAATTTCTCTTCTTATTAATCTTTCAATCTCTTTAATTAATTTCTCTTCTGATTAATATCTCAATCTCTTCTTAAAAATTGGTTCTATATAGATTTAAAAATGAGTCGAAGTTTGTATGAAACTCCGACTCATACTTTGTTGCAGCCGACTTACAATCATTTTTTATCTACTTATCATCAGTTGCAACTTGCTTGTGGTTTTTATCTCCCTATTGCATAACATCGGTAATTTCATAATATATATTACGGAACTATTGCTCCCATAACACTCTTACCCACTCTTGAATTGCCTGCCTGATCCTTTGTAATTATTTCAGAATCGATGGCGGGACTAAATTCAAGTGCCAGCTTGCCTAACTTTTCGGCATCCATACCCAACAATGCAGCGGGCGATGCAGCATCAACCTTGCATGTTAAGCCTCTTCCACCATTATTGGCAGGTTTACCGAGCATTGTCTCAAAGTCGAACACCTGACCACTTACAATAGCATCTGCTTCATCAAGCACCTCGCTTCCAACTATTGAGTAGGCTCTTTTTGCAGTGTTTGCTGCCCACTGCATATCGGGCAATGTTGTAGCCCAGTTTCCTGTAATAATTGAGTTATATGCATTAAACTTAGTATTTGCAAGAACTTCAACTCCACCTGCATTATTATAAACGAAGTTATCAGTTACAGTACTACTTATCATATCAACATAAGCTTCACGACCCACAGCACCATAAACACTAATTCCACCACCTCTGCCACTCTCGTTGCCGTAGAAGGTTGAGTTTACAATCTGAGCCCGCGAGAACTCTCTGGCGTAATAACCACCGCCACGTCTACCCGTATTTGGTCCCGCATTAGTTGAGTTATTAGCCACAGTTGTGTTGTAGATATACATATAGGTAGGAGTGCCCGCACTAAAGCTGTATAATCCGCCACCAACACCCCATACACTGTTGCCGGTAACGTTACAGTTAATCAGGTATAGTGTGGCCGACTCGTTAAATACACCACCACCATTAGAGTTTTCAAGAATACCCTTATTATTTGTAATATCAGAATCGATAAATCTAACAATAGCCCCATCAAACAGATAAATACCTGCAGCATGCTGCTGAGTTTCGTTGTTAGAAACAGTACAACCAATAAGGTCCACTACCGACTTCCCAACAATTAGTCCCCCACCATACGAGCGTCTGTATACCGAGCCATTAATATTTAATGTGCCTGAAGAGGAGTTGCCTGTTCGTCCGTTTTTAATCGACAGATTCTTAATAACAACCTTCTTATCTGCCTCGTTGGGAGCTGTAACCGTAACTGTGTGATATGATACAGAATTTCCACTCAAAACAGTTTCGTTAACCGTCGGATCTGAAACATCGCCCTCTTTAGCATCAGCCGGATAACCACCAATAATTACAACATTACTGTGAATCTCAAATGTTTTATCACCATTGTCGCTGCCACCCGAAACAAGCTGTGTTGGTATATACTCACCCGCAGCAATATGAATATTGTCGCCCGGTGCCATAATCTCAAGTGCATTCTCAAGAGTAGTTGCATTGGTCCACGAAAGTCCGTCGTTACTATCAACCCCATCAACCTTCACATAATAGTGATTTATCAGGTCGCTCGGTTCACTAGGAGCCTGCACAACTCTCATACTTTTCTCATCGTCACCCGTAACCCAAACAATAATCTCACCCACACGTTGCTCTACAGTTCTGTTTCTTGCAACCGTAAAACTTATCGAGCCATCTGTCATGCCACTCTCGCTGTTTAATGTAATCCAGCTTGTATTACTCTTGGCTCTCCAGGGCAAGTTCGATTTTACATTCACTGTATATTCACCGCCATCTTTAGTGGCAGAAACCTCCTCACCCTCAAAAGAGTAAACGGGAGTCTCCGGTTCAAAACTATTAATATCTAAATCCTCCGAGCAGGATATCAGAAAGCATACAGAAAGGCTCAGAAATAGAAAGAACCTCATATGTTTTACTATTTTATTCATAAAATCTTAATTTAAAGGTTTACTATTTCGATATTATAAGCAACCCATTTGCCACGGCACGCTCTTTACCGCCATTGTCACTTGGCCAATTGCGAATTTCAAACTTGCTGTCGGCAGTAGTATCACTGTTTCTGATAAAGAAAGTAGTAGAACCACCTCCATCAAGGTTGATACCATTCTCTGCACCCAATGCCTTAAGCGAATAACCCATATCCTCATAAGCCATACCGTTTGAGTACCAGTGGTTGCGACCATCTATTGCCATGAAATAAACCTTGCTGCCATCTTCCGATACACCAATGCAGGTGCGAGGCTCCAATACATCAGATGTCTGTTTGGCAACAGCACCATCCTGCACTAGCCAAACGCGACCCCCAACGGCCTCTTTAATATCGCCTTTTACTTCGTCATATACATCCTGTCCCGCAATTATTGCCTTACCATCTTTGGTAATTGCAAAATAGGTGCAAATAGCATCCTGGAAAGTAGTTTTCACAGCAGTGCCATTTCTGTAAACAATACCTTGAGGCACACCTGTGGTCATATTATAAAAATCGGCATTAACACCAGCCCAAACCTTCTTGTCCTCACTGTCAACATACGAAGCCTGCACCGTCATAGGCTGCATACCAAACTCAGTGCCACCATTAGGCATCGAAGCCTCAATAGCAATGTTAGGATTGCTAAGATCAACCTCCATAACAAAAATCTTCATGGCCAGTCCCTTCTTAGACAAATACTTAATCTCAGTAACATCCACACCCTCAGTCACACTATACAGAGAGTCGTAAAACAGATGTCCAAAAATATCTGTTTCCCTGGCCAGTTTTTGTCCAACCTCAGTTACCGGTACAACCCTATACTCATATGTTGTTAAATCATTATCGCTGCAACCATAACCAACAGTTGCATAGATTGATAAAAGCAGTAAAATATATTTTAAATTTTTCATATTAAATCAATATTAAAATTAGTAACCGGGATTAGGTTCCAGGTTAGGATTCAGTTGAAGCTCTCTGCCGGGGATAGGCAATACCATCTGATGATCAAGCAGATCCAGATCCGTTTTTCCCCTTCCGGTTCTAACTATATCATAATAGATAAAATTCTCGCCAAGCAGCTCCCTTTTTCTCTCATCTAAAATAGCTGTCAGATAATCCTCGTCGTTTGTTGGATAAATATCGCCCAAACCTCTGAAACGGCGCAACTCATTCAAGCGACCCACACCTGCGGTTCTTCCCTGCGCCTCTGCACTAATCAGATAAATCTCTGCAATACGCGAAACAATAATAGGGTCGGTACCCGTTTGTCCACTGGGGTACTTGTTAATACAGTCCGAACCCGCAATATTTATAAGAGAAATACTCTTCCTGTTGTCCGAATCAGAAAAAAGAGCCACAGTCTCGGGTGTAGGCTTGTAAGTACCCTGACCCTTGTTTGGGTGACCATAAGTATAGTATAGGTCGCTTATGTTTATCGACGACTCCTCAGTAAGATTTTCAAAAGCAAAGATTACTTCACTATTCATCTGTTTTCTGAATATCTTCTCAAACGAATCGAGCTTATAAGCACCAGAATTAATCAACCCCTCTGCCACTGCAGCAGCTTCCTGCATTTTACCCTGACTGAGCAATACTCTCGCTTTTAGTGCAAGTGCTGCATCGCGCGATACAAGATAAAAAGTTGATGTGCTTCCAAGTATATCCAAAGCACTCTCCAGTTCCTCTTCAATAAATTTCCAAACATCGCTCTCACTGTCGCGTGAAACCTTATCAAGAGTATTCACCTTTATTATTGGCACACCGCCCCAGCGACTCACCAGATTGTAGTAAATATAAGCCCTGAAGTAGTGAGCCTCGCCAAGAGTTGTTTGTCCCACTTCCGATTCAGGAAATCTCTCCGATACGCTTATTACATTGTTAACCTGAAACAGCGCGTTGTAGTAGCCGTTCCAGCTCGAACTGATGTATGAGTTGAGCGGACTTAATGTTGAGTTTATAAGATCCTTTGCATTTCCTGTATTGGTAGAAATAACACCACCCAGCATATCAAACATAATGTATGCCCTTGTGCTAGGTGCATTTTGTATACGGTTATACATACCATTCCTCATGGCAGGAATATCCTTCTCTGTAACAGCATCGGGCGATATGGCCGCAAATGAATACTGATCCAGCTGATCTGCGCATGATACAAGCAGCAGCAGACATACTATTGGTAATATATATTTTTTCATACTATATCTTCTTTAAATTAAAAACTAAAATTAGCACCAAAAGTAAACATCCTTGGTTGAGGCACATTCCAGTTATCCACACCCACAAATCTTGGGTCGAGGTTATTACTTATCTCAGGATCCCATCCCGGATACTTGGTAAGCAAGAAAAGATTATCACCCTGGCAAAACAGTCGCAAGCCATTCAATCCAATCTTCTCAACACTGCTTTTTGGTAAATTATAGCTTAATGTAAGCGATCTTAGTCGCACAAACGACCCATCCTTAAGCCACATGTCGGAGTTTCTGTTGTTATTAACATCACCCTCAAGAGCCCTTGCATAGGTGTTGGTTGAGCCCGGTCCGGTCCATGCATACTTTGCATAATCCTCAAGTGTAGCCATGCGGTAACCTGCACGTGCAACGGTAGTCATCCACTGCGCATACACATCATTACCATAAGAGTATGTTAAAAACATATCCAGCTGCAACCCTCTGTATCTTAAAGTATTATTCCAACCACCAAAGAAATCGGGATTTGCAGAACCCATCATCACACGGTCGTTATCATTAATAATACCATTTCCGTCAACATCTTTCCACTTCACATCACCTGCACGAATGCCAATATCAAACTGCTGTTTAGGCACCTCACCATCATACTGGTAAATACCCTCCTTCTTAAACATGTAAAAAGCACCCATCTCTTCGCCCACCTTCAAGGCCCTGTTGCCACCAATACTAATTGGTGCAGTCTCATCAATAAGCGAAGTAATTTTATTACTGTTGGTAGCAATGTTAAACTGCGACAACCACTCAATCTTATTAAAAGTAAAGTGTGTGTTAAGAGTATATTCCAATCCCCGGTTACGCATCGAACCAATATTAGAAGTGATGGAAGTCAACCCCGTAGTTGCATGTATCGGCATACTATAAAGCAAGTCCACAGTATTCTTCTGATAAAGGTCGAACATCATATTCACCTTACCTCTAAACAGAGTAATATCAAAACCAACGTCATACTGATCGGCCCTCTCCCAGGTAAGATCTTTATTACCGAAAGATGATACAGCAATACCGCTGCTGCCCCTGTAGTTGTAGCCACCCATCATAAGCGACTGATAGTCGTATCTTCCAATACCACCCTGGTTGCCCGTTTTACCGTAGCTCATACGAAACTTAATCTCGGCATCGCTATCCTCCATAAACTTCTCGTTCGACACGTTCCAGCCAAGTGAAACTGAAGGAAACCAGCCCCATCTCTTCTCTTTAGCAAACTTCGAAGAACCATCGGTACGGAATGTACCTGTTACAATATACCTGTCGAGGTACGATAGGGTAGCCCTTCCGAAGTACGACTCCATAGCATAAACACCTCTGCTTGTAGAGCCTAATATTTCGCTAGCAACACTATTCACCGAGAATGATGGCGATGGGAAACCGCGACCGTCAACAGATGCATTTCTGTTCATTACTTTCTGAAAAGAGTGACCGGCAGTTG
>CAYZHS010000098.1:5785-7123 GCA_964478295.1 uncultured Proteiniphilum sp.
AAATCGGTGAACTTATCGTTGTAATTAACAATATTCTCCGAAATCAGATTGTTAATCAACCTGTTCTGATCAATCAAACGCCCCTGACCCATACCATAAGGGTGATTCTCGTTGTAGTATGTGAAGTCGTATGTATGATGAATATCACTGCTGAAAGAGTATTTCCACGACAACTTATCCTTGTATTTCAATGTAGCAAAGTAGTTGCCCAGAAACCTGAAGTTCTCCAGGTAAACATCCTGCTCATTTAAAATCTGCACAATGTTGTGACGAGTAAGCTCGTCGGTACCACCAATATAATACTCACCATTTGGTTTATACGGACGGTCGAAGGGTCGCTGCTCAATAGCACGCCCAATAACAGTCGACCCTAAATCGGCACCCGGCACCTGAAAGTTCTTTGTGTAGTTGGCCGAGTTGTTGGCACCCACCTCAAGCCATGGAGTAAACTCATGATCAACCTTCACACGCAGGTTCACCTTATCAAGCTTATTAGTAACAATAATACCCTCTGTAGAATTGTAATTTCCACCAACAAAATATTTAGTCTTCTTAGTACCACCAGCAAAAGAAGCATCAACATTAAATATTTTACCAGTTTGCGTAATAAGATCCATCCAGTTTGTATCAGGCAAATCGCCAAACGGATTAGAAATAGGCACCTTATAACCACTGCTGCCAATTTCTAGTCCATACTGCTTATTATAATTAGCAACACCCGCATTGTAATCCTTCACATACAGTTCGGAGTCGGCCATCTTTATCTTGCCAATATTGGGGAACTTAGAAAAACCAGTTGTTACATTTACATTAAAATCAGAACGTCCCTCTTTACCCGACTTAGTAGTTATAACAATTACACCATTGGTAGCTCTCGATCCGTAAATAGCAGCCGAAGCAGCATCTTTAAGAACCTCTATCGACTCGATATCTGAAGTGTTAAGAGTGGCAAGAGAACTCATCGACTCGCCAAAGTTGAACAGGTTGGCATTATCATTTGTAATCGGAACACCATCAATAACATACAAAGGCTCGTTGCCTGCACTTATCGACGACATACCTCTGATGGTCATACGCTCACCACTGCCAAGGTTACCCGAGCCTGTGAAGGTAGAAACACCAGCAATACGGCCGTTGAGGAGTTGACTCGGACTAGTTACTTGTCGCGCCGTAGACTCATCTACTGTTAGCTTGCTGATGGCACTGGTAACCAAAGATCTTCTCTGTGTACCATAACCAATTACAACAATCTCCTCCATCATTTTCGGGTCCTCTTTTAAGATAACCTCAATCTTTTCGCCATCCTTCACAGCCACTTTTTGCGATACATATCCAATA
>CAYZHS010000099.1:0-7094 GCA_964478295.1 uncultured Proteiniphilum sp.
TTTCATGGGTTTATCTAACATTAGCTGAAATAGCCAACATGGAAGGTGACAATGCTAAAGTAGAAGAATATATAAACATTGTACGTGAACGTGCATATGGCGATAATTGGGCACCAGAGTTTGCTTATGAAGCAGGCGACTTTACTGCTAACGAACTTGCAATCCTTGCTGAAAAGGACAAAGAGTTTGTTCAAGAAGGACAGCGCTGGTGGGATATACGTCGTATGACACTTACAAAAGGTGGCAAAGCACTGGTTTTCACACCTCAGGCTAGCTTCAGCGGAGTGCCTATTCTTAATGAAGCAACTGAAGCACATAAACTATTATGGCCACTCGACAGAGCACTACTCGATAACGATGACGCTCTAGAGCAGACACCAGGTTACTAAAACTAAACTTTTCATAATTAATCAGTAATCCAAAGATGGCGATATATTTTTCTTAATTATCGCTATCTTTGGATATTTTAAATTGAAGCTAATAGTATTCTCATGTACCTTTCAAAAAAGAAACTCGCATCACTTTTTATTGTAATATCTTTTGTGTTCACAATCTTTGCACAAAACGGTAATCACTCAACATTTTATTATCAGAGAGTTTCGTTATTTGAGAAATTGCCTACTTCAAATGAAGATATTATCTTTCTGGGCAACAGCATTACAAATGGTGGTGAATGGGTTGAACTTTTAAATGATGTGAAAATTAAGAACAGAGGTATTAGCGGAGATGTATGCACAGGTGTACTTGACAGATTACATTTAATAACAAAAGGTGAGCCTGCCAAGATATTCCTTTTGATTGGAATAAACGACCTTGCAAGAGGCACATCACCCGATAGCATTGTTAACAAAACAGGTCAGATAATTGAGAAGATACAGTCCGAATCACCAAACAGTTTGGTCTATGTTCAAAGCATTTTACCAGTAAATGAATCATTCGGAATGTTTAATGGACACACACAGCATAAAGAAACTATTTCGCCTATAAATGTTAAACTTGAAAACCTAACAAAAATAAAAGGCGTTAAGTTTATAGATCTTTACAAACATTTTGTAACTCCGGGTACAAACAGTTTAAATCCGGTATATACAAATGATGGTTTACACCTCATGGGTGAGGGGTATATAAAATGGACCGAAATAATAAAACCCTATATTTATGAATAGCACTTTAAGGAATATAACTCTGCTTGCAACTATTTTTCTATTGTCATTACCAATCTTTGGTAAATCGATTAAGGTTGCCTGTGTTGGAAATTCAGTTACTTACGGAATGGGTATAGAAAACCCGGATGAGAGATACCCTGCACAACTGCAAGTAATGCTTGGTGATAAATATGAAGTCAGAAACTTAGGACATAGTGGTGCGACTTTGCTAAAAAACGGATACAGACCTTATTGGAATTTACCTGAATTTAAAGAAGCAGTCGATTTCAAAGCTGATATAGTTATAATTCATTTGGGATTAAATGATACAGACCCAAGAGCGTGGCCTAAATATCGCGATGAATTTGTTAGAGATTATGTTAGCCTGATTGATACATTTAAAATAATTAACCCCGATGCTGATGTAAAGATATCAAGAATGACACCTATTTTTACAGGACATCCACGATTTAAGTCAAGCACAAGAGATTGGTATTGGCAAGTTCAGGATGCAATAGAAGTAATTGCCGAAATAGCCAAAGTTGATTTAATAGATTTACATACACCTCTACATAAACGCCCTGATCTTTTCCCCGATAATCTACATCCTATAAGTGAAGGTGCAAAAATTATTGCCGAAACAGTATATGGTGCCATTACAGGAGACTTTGGAGGATTGAAGTTAGCTCCTGTCTTTACAAGTGGCATGGTGCTTCAACGAAATAAACCTATCACTTTCTGGGGCAGCGCAAACGCAAAAGAAAAAATTGAAATAAACTTCAACAATAATAAACAAACTACAACAGTAGACGACTCTGGAAATTGGGAGGTTGAATTCCCCTCTTTACAAGCCGGAGGCCCTTATAACTTTACTATATCAAGTGCCGGTAAAAATATAACATTATATGATATACTGATTGGCGATATTTGGCTCTGTTCAGGTCAATCCAATATGGAGTTCAGGTTAAATCAGTCGGCCACGGCATCTGAAGATATTCCTAAAGCAAATTGGAATGAAATAAGACTTTTCAACATGCAGCCTATTGCATACACAAATAACGAAGCTTGGGATAATAATATATTAGAAAACATAAACCAGCTTAAATACTTTAACGAAACCAGTTGGCAAAAAACAACTCCGGAAACTGCTGAGTATATCTCTGCGGTTGCTTATCATTTTGGACAAACAATTCATAAAGAAACAAATGTTCCAATTGGACTAATTATAAATGCTGTTGGTGGCTCCCCGGCAGAATCATGGATAGATAGATATACATTAGAACACCATAATATTTTGGTGGATATGTTTAATAATTGGAACAGAAACGACTTTATAAATCCTTGGTGTAGAGAAAGAGCAAATAAGAATATTGAAAAATCAACTAACCCTCTTCAGCGTCATCCTTATCAACCTTCGTATCTTTATGAAGCGAGCATTCAAGAGTTATCTAAATTAAATATCACTGGAGTTATTTGGTATCAAGGTGAATCGAACGAACAAAACGTTGAATTACACGAAGTAATACTTCCAACTCTGGTTGAAAGCTGGAGGAATTCGTGGAATGACAACTTCCCTTTTTATTATGTACAATTATCAAGTATGGCAGTAGGCAGAGAAACTTGGGGCCATTTCAGAGATAGTCAAAGGAGATTAATGTACGAAATACCAAATAGTGGAATGGCTGTCTCGTCGGACCTTGGCGACAGCACAGATGTTCATCCTCGACAAAAAAAGCAAATTGGAGAGCGATTAGCTCGATGGGCATTAAATAGTACATACGGCATTAAAAACATTACACCATCTGGTCCGCTATTTCACGACCTCTTTGTAGAAGATGATACCGTATGGCTCTCGTTTGAATATGCGGAAGGTTTAAAAACTTCAGATGGCAAATCTCTTAGCTCTTTTGAAGTTGCTGAGTTTCCTGGACTGTTTTACCCTGCTGCTGCAGAAATCGTGGGGAATACAGTAAAAGTTAAATCGGCAAAGGTTAGAAACCCTAAATATGTTAGATATGGCTGGAGTTCATATTCTAATGGCAACCTTGTAAATAGTGAAGGGCTACCTGCATCAACATTTTCAACTCAATATTAATGCAATTGCAATAAATATGAAAAATAAAAAGTTACTTATACTAACTCTGTTAATAAGTGGATTATTCTCGTTACTTTTCGCATCTTCCTCCCAAACTGACACTCTGATTTGGGAACCAAAAGTAGTAGGTATTCCTCCAAGTGATGCATATATTGGACTCTCACTTTTAGAGTCGGGTGAAATAAGACATTACAACTATGGTGAGCAAGCTGAAGGAGGAACTTTTTATCTTTCAAGCAAAGATAAAGGTCTTACATGGACAAAAGTAAATATTCCAAACAACATTCCTTTTGCTGATATACGCAGTCCTCTTAGTGGTGAATATTTAAGATTAATATCTTCACCTGGTATGGGCACATATGCTATACGTACAAATGGGGGACTTAACGGAGGCAGGGAGCTTATTAAAGTATCCGACTCTATGGGAATAATGTTAAAACCGCCATTGTTTATCAGAAATGGTAAACGAGTAGTTGTTGCTGGACATTATGGCCTGCAAAGGGGACTTCCCAGAGCTTGCTTTACATTCTTTTCTGATGATGATGGTATAACATGGCAACGCTCTTCACTTGTTACAACTCCAGATCACCAGGGAGGTGGATTTCACGACGGAATTCGATGGAATCACGGTGCTGCAGAACCTACAGTTGTAGAACTGAAAAACGGACAGCTATGGATGATAATTCGTACTTCTCAAGATCATCATTATCAAACATTCTCAAACGATGGAGGAGAGACATGGAGCGAAGCTACCCCATCACCGTTTTACGGAACTATCACAATGCCAACTATTGGAAGACTAAAGGATGGCAGGATTCTTTTTCTTTGGTCTAATACTACTCCTCTTCCCGAGATTAATAAAACTACTGGTGTATGGGATGATGTATTTACAAACAGAAATGTTATTCATGCTGCTATTTCGTCGGATGATGGCAAAACCTGGCAAGGTTTCCGTGAACTATACCTCGACCCCAGGCGTGATGCAGAAGATTTTGGAACTATACCCGGAATAGATAAAAGCGTACATCAAAGTCAGTTTGTAGAACTAGATCCGGGCGAAATATTAGTTTCTCTGGGACAGCATCCTCTGCATAGAGTAATGTTGCGTTTTCATGCCGACTGGCTATATGAAAAAGAACGCTACTGCGATTTTTCTGACGGATTGGAACAATGGAGTCTGTTTAGCTACTATAAAGGTATAGTTGGCCATTGTGGCTACAACCGAACACCAGGCTGCAGTTTAGAAGATGGCAAACTGTTAGTAAAATATATTGAGGATGACACACTTCTTACATCAGTTAGGGGTGCAGTATGGAACTTTCCGGCATTTCGCAAGGGGCGGCTATCGCTTTCTATAAGTTTTAAAGACGTGAATAGTAACGGAGAACTAATTCTAAACGATAGGTGGTTTAATCCAACTGATGTTGTAGCAGGCCATTTTGCACCTTTTACTATTCCTTTAGATCCTAAAAAATTAAAAATCAGAGATAATAAGTCACACGTTATAGAAATTGAATGGGATCTCAATAAGAATAAACCAACAGCCACGGTATTTGTTGATAAAAGAAAAAGAATGACTATTCCCCTTTCCAACGAATCTCTCCATGGTATCTCATACTTGCATCTTTTAAGCAGCAAAGAGAGTGATGACAAAGGTTATTTAATAGAATGGGTTAAAGCAGAAGAAATATAAAAAACAGAATATTTGGTTATGAAAAAAACAGGATTATTTTATCTATTATTATCAACATTAGTTCTTATCTCATGTGATAAGGTAGAGAGAAATGAAACACTACAACTACTTCCCATGCCACAAAGTATGGAAGTAAATTGGTCGCAAAAACACCAACTGAAAAATGGAGATATTGATAATAATATTATTTCAATAAATATTGTAAATTCTATTCCAGATGCATCTATAAACCAAGATGAAGCCTATAGGCTTACTGTTACGCCTGATTCTGTTTTAATTGAGGCTACAAGCGATAAAGGTATATATTGGGCAAAACAGACTTTAAATCAACTGGTATTACAGGCTAATGAAGGTAATAAATCTTTACCAACAGTAGAGATTACCGACTGGCCTGCATTTCGTGTACGTGGGTTTATGCATGATGTAGGAAGAAGTTTTATTTCTGTTGAAGAACTTAAAAAACAAATATCACTACTTTCTCAATATAAAATAAATGTTTTCCATTGGCATCTAACAGAGAATCAAGGATGGCGCATAGAAAGCAAAAGATTTCCAGAACTCAATGACAGTAGCAGTTTCACACGACTTCACGGACAATATTACACAATTGAAGATGCACTTGAAATTGCAGACTGGGCAAACAAGCACAATATGATGTTGATTCCGGAGATTGATATGCCTGGACATAGTGCAGCTTTTGTACGTGCAATGGGTGTTGATATGCAATCGCCAAAGGGGATGTCTATTCTTAAAGAGTTGATGGAGGAGCTTTGTACCGAAGTATTCCCAACTGTTGAATATATACATATTGGAACTGATGAGGTACAATTTACAAATCCTGATTTCGTGCCAACAATGGTAGAACATGTAAGAGGATTTGGCAAAAAGGTTATTTCATGGAATCCTGGATGGGATTACAAACCGGGAGAGATAGACGCAACTCAGCTTTGGAGTTATAGAGGCAAAGCTCAGCCCGGGATACCTGCAATTGATTCGAGATTTCATTATATAAATCATTTCGACACATTTGGAGATATAGTAGCACTATACAACAGTCGAATTTACAATATGAACGAAGGTAGTGACGACATAGCAGGATCTATTCTGGCAATCTGGAACGACAGATTGCTACCCACCGAACAGGATATTATGCTTCAGAACTATTTCTACCCAAATATGCTGGCATTTGCCGAACGTACATGGAGAGGTGGAGGAACTGAATACTTCGATAATAAAGGAGTAATTCTTCCTACTGATCAAAACGACCCTGTATTTATTGAATTTGCTAATTTCGAAGATCGTATGTTATGGCATAAGAAAGTTGTTTTTGAAAATGAACCATTTGCATATGTAAAACAAACAGATGTTAAATGGCACATTACAGACCCATTCCCCAATAATGGTAATTTAGAAATGTCTTTCCCTCCTGAAGAAGAATTGAGTGACAGCTACACCTATAATGGGCAGAGTTACAACGTCAGACCTGCAATCGGAGCAGGAGTATATCTACGCCATGTATGGGGAAACATTGTACCTGCGTTTTATGAAGACCCTAAAGAAAATCATACTGCATATGCATATACTTGGGTGTGGTCACCAAAAAATCAGACTGTTGGTTTGTGGGCATCTACTCAAGACTACAGCAGGTCGGAAGCAGATTTAGCAGCTCCTCAAGGTAAATGGGATTATAAAGATAGTCGTATCTGGATAAACAACGCTGAACTTCAGGCTCCTGAGTGGCAAAACAACCACACTGAAAAATCAAACGAGATTACTCTAAAGAATGAGAACTTTATTGCTGCTGAACCGATTCAGGTGCAACTCAATAAAGGATGGAACAACGTACTATTGAAACTACCTGTAGGTAAATTCAGTACACCTGAAGTAAGATTACAGAAATGGATGTTTACATTTGTTTTTGTTACGCCTGATGGAAAAGATGCTATGCCCGGATTGATTTACAATCCATTGAAAATTAAGGAGTAAAATTAAATATCAAAATAGTTAATGAACCATACTAAATCATTGACATCGCGACTGTTGCTTATTGCATTAATTGCAATTGCTTCAATTTCGTGTAATCAATCCAAAAGTGAAATAAATAACATTAAAGCAATGAAAATAAATTGGAAAAAACTATCTACAGAAGGATTACAGGATA
>CAYZHS010000100.1:0-6923 GCA_964478295.1 uncultured Proteiniphilum sp.
GTAGCTTATGGTGGTGTTGGACCAACACAACAGCAAGTAGATGCATATGCTATGAGTAATGGAGTTTACCCGATAACCGGATATGAATCTGATGGAACACCAATTATAGATCCAAATTCAGGTTATAACGAAGAAGGTTTTACAAATTTTGAACATCCACTTGATAAAGGAGGTGCGAAAAGAACCTATAATATGTATCTGAATCGTGAGCCAAGGTTTTACGCTACTGTATTGTGGAGTGGTAGTAAATTGCCTTATACAGGTTCAAACGCAGTTGTAAACTTCGGTTTTAATGGTAACTCAGGAGGTGGTATAAGTCACGACTATCCAAAATCAGGTTATATGTTACGTAAATGGACAGATCCGGCACTTAACACTTCTGGTGGACAGTGGGGTAATTTTACATGGCCAATATTCAGATATGCAGAAATTCTTCTTAATTATGTAGAAGCACTTAATGAGTATGATCCTACACACGCAGATATTGTAAAGTATCTAAATCAAATTAGAGAGCGTGGTGGTGTGCCAAATATTGAAGAGGTATATCCCGATGCAATAGGAAATCAAAGTGTTATGCGTGAGTTGATAAGAAAAGAACGAAGAGTCGAGCTTTCATTTGAAAATAAGAGATACTTTGATACTCGAACTTGGATGATAGCAGAAGAGGTAGACGGCGGTCCAATGTGGGGGATGAATACCACTTCAAGTGCTCCTTCTCCAAATGCCTCAACTACTCCAGATACATTCTGGGAAAGAACTGTATTTGAAACACGAGTATTTGAACCTAAGCATTACTTATATCCTTTCCACCAGAGAGAATTAGACAGAAATGAAATGATAACTCAAAATTATGAATGGTAAAATGAAAAATATCAAAATGAATAGATATATATCTATAATAATAAGTCTTGTTTTGTTAATAGGAGTAACTTCTTGTACTGATCATAGACTAGATTATATATCATCGTCTAAACTATATATTTCTCAAAGTGGTAATATTGATCTATTAATTTATAAAACAGGAGAACCATTTATTTTTAAATTGGGAGTAAGTAAATCGGGAATAGACGATATTGAGGCAAATGCTCAATTGAGTATAATGAGTGAGGCAGAATTAACTGCTTATAATAGTGCAAATAATACAGACTACAAGAGATTGCCAGATAACTGCTTCAATTTAAAAAATCATAGCGTAAGCTTTGATACAGACAGCAGGTTGGAATATTTTAATATTTCAATTGAGTATGATTTGATTGATCAAATTGCTGATTTTGATGAAGAAAATAGTGCTGAGTATGTAATCCCTGTAAAACTTTCTGGTGCCTCTCTCGATACAAATGAAGAGAAATTGAATTCTTTTATTAAACCTGTTTTAAGAGAGCCACTTATCTATTTCAAATCTTCAGAAACAAAAGTAGTAATTGAGGTTGGAGAGAAAAGAGTTTATAAAGAAAATGTACTTCTTCAGGTTGATTTTGATAACTATTGGGATATATCAATAGATCTTTCAATAGACCCTGAATTGGTAGATGTGTATAATTTGTCTAATGGCTCAAACTTGCCTTTGCTACCAGAAAGTAGTTATACAATTTCACCAGTCCCTGCAATGATAGCAAATGGTCAAAAAACAGTCACAGTCTCTATAGAATTAGATGCTGAATTAATTGATTATGACGATTTTTTACTACCTATTATCATTAGCAGTACTTCAAAATTCAGTGCCGATACTGACAAGAACATACACTACGTGCATGTCTCAAAACCTGCTATGCGTTTTAATAGAACAGGATGGACAATTGTTGATTTTTCTACAGAAGAAGCTTCAGGTGAAGGTGCAAATAACGGTACTGCTGCATCAATACTTGATGGTAATTCTGCTACATACTGGCATAGTCAGTGGGCTGGAGGCACAGGTCAGTTGCCACACCATATCACTATTGACATGCAGAGAGAACTTTTGGTTACCTCTGTCGACTTGCAGAGAAGACCGAATCAGCGTGATACGCAGGCAGGTAACTTCTATATAAGTTCAGATAATGTAACCTTTACTCATATTGGAACATTTGAAATGGCAGAAGTTAATGATGCACAAACCTTTAAAGTCTCTACTACTCGTGGTAGATATCTTAAGGTTGAAATAACAGAGAGCAGACGTCCGCCTTTTGCAAATATGAGCGAGGTTTATGTGAGAGGTGTAGAATGAATCTTCTCAACTCTTTAAATTTATCTATAGGTTATTTATTTAATCATATAGATAAAATATTTAGAAATTATAGACCCGGAAGTTGATTAAAATTACTGAATAATATTATATATCTACCGAGAATTTTTTAATAATTCACGGTAGATATATATATTTGTTCAAAATGTAAGAAGAGAAAATACTATTATGAGAATATAAAGCAACTTAACTTAAAGGGTGCTTTTTTAATATGTTAATATTTAGATGTATATGTATATGAAGTTATTTAAACCTGTAATTACAATTTTGCTTTTAGTTGTATCTAGTTTTATAGTAAATGGATCATCAACAACTGAAATGCAATTTAAAAGTGAAGTAAGTCCTGCTATTGCCAGCGATATGGAGGTTTTTGCTAATCTCACTGCAACTGCTTTAAAACCTAATGTTAAAAGAAAACATATAAGGAAAATGAAAAATCCTGTTTTAAAGGAGTTGGCAAGTAAAATATATAGTAAAAAATATCAACCCGGTATCTTGTTGGCCGATTATGAGGCATATCTCGATCCTAAAATATTAGGTAATCAACTACGTATTGGTGATGGATTCAGTAAATATGAGGGAATTACAGGTGTTGTTTTGGAAAAGGGGTTGAATTTTATATTTGTTGGCGAAACAGATGGTAATGAAATAACTCTTGTTGTTCCCGAATGGACCAGAAAGGCTCCAGAAGGAATTAAGCCTGAGGAGGACCCAAATGGATGGGGTTTGCATAGCGAAACTCATAAATTAAATGAAGGTCTTAATCTTGTGAACCTCGAAAAAGGGGGGCATGCCTATATACAGTACTTTACAAAAGATGATCCGGATAGTTATTCGCCTATAACAGTGCATTTTCCCACAGGAAAAGTAAATGGCTATTTCGATATTACAAGAGGAGATACAAACAGCCATTTCAACTATTTGTTAGATAATGCAATAAGTCCCATTATGGATATCAGGGGAGAATACATTCAGGTTGCTTTCCCTGTTGATAGCTTAAAAAGATTTGCATACAACAAAGGAGTAGAACTGATAAACAACTTCGATACAATTGCTGCTTTGCAGAGAGAATTTATTGGATGGAATAAAGAGAAAATATCACCAAAGAATCATGTGCTTGCCAGAATAAATTACCACTATTATATGTTTCGCGATCGAGATGGAGTTGCTTATATTGATTGGGCAATGCGTATGGTTGCCGATCCTGCAAGTATAATAAAAGGTGACCCTTGCTGGGGTTTTAGTCATGAGTTGGGACATGTATTACAAATGCGCCCACAACTTACTTGGGGCGGAATGACAGAAGTGAGCAATAATATTCTTACTCTTTACTCAACTACTATGCTTGGTAATAAGAGTAGAATTTCTGCAGAGAATAGATATAATGAGGCTAAAGAAACAATTCTCGATAAGGGTATTTCTTACTTGTCGTTTCCCGGTGAAAATAATGGCGGAAATCAATATGGCGGAGGTAAAAATACTGATGTGTTTCATCGTCTTGTTCCTTTCTGGCAATTGCATCTCTATTTTTCTGAACAAGGATATCCTGAATTTTATCCCGATCTTATGATTGCAATGAGAAGTAGGGAGCCTCTGGCTGTGGGCGATAGGAATAAGGATTATTTGAATATGCTTGAGTTTTGCCGACTTGCTTGTGAGGTTTCACAGACCGATCTTACCGAGTTTTTCGATCGATGGGGATTTTTCTATGTTGGTAAGATAGAGGTTAACGACTATGCCAAATATAGTTATGACATTCTTGAAGAGGATGTAGCTGCTGTTAAGAAGGCAATTGCTGATATGAATCTGCCAAAACCTGAAGTGGATATTACTTTGCTGGAAGATTAATTGAAGATTACGATATTTATTAAAAACCATATTTATTATGTATTCTCCGTTAAGATCAATTAGATTTATTGTAATATTCATATTTAGCTGCTGCTTTTTATTTTCTTGTTCAGATAAAACAGATGATACGCCCCCTTTTCTTACAATAAAACCGGAAAAGCTTAATCTCACTGCAAATGCTTCGCAAACAGTAGTTAATATTTCAACTAATACTGTAAGCTGGAGCGCAGCTGTGAGTCCATCGGCATCCGATTGGCTTACAATTCAGAAAAGTGACAAGAGTATTAGTATATCGGTTTCAGAAAATTTAGATGATGATGCAAGAGAGGGAAAGATAACTATAAAAGCAGGTGAACTCTCTGAGGTTGTTGAGGTTGTGCAAATGGGACAGACTCCGGCAATTCTTGTTTCGTCAAATATATTCACTGTTTCGGCTGACGGAGATGTTTTTACGTTAGAGATAACATCTAATATTGAATATGAGATTATTATTCCCGAAGAAGCAAACTCCTGGATAAAACTCTCAGAGAGCCTGCGTTCTGCAGGTATGGTGAAGAGTGAATATGAGTTCGATATTGCATGGAATACCTCAGATGCAGAGAGAAAGGCTGATTTAATTATAAGACAAGCAGATGGTACTGTTTCTGAAAAAGTAATAATTATTCAGAAAGCGCAGGAGGGTTATACTGGTGGATCGGCAGATGATATTCTTGACGATGTTAAAGTGCCAATTAGCAGTGCAACAGCAAGCTCTTACCAATCAGGAGGTGAGATAGAGAAATCGTTTGATGGTGATTATTCTACAATTTATCATTCAAATTGGAATAATAGTGCTGCAAATTATTTCCCCATTACTCTGGATTTTCGTTTTAGTGAACAAGAATCTATAGATTATTTGATTTACCATCCACGCACTAGTGGCGGAAATGGTAATTTTAAAAAGGTTGAGATCTGGGCATCAACTCAGTCTAATCCTTCATTTGTAAAGATAATGGATTTCGACTTTATGGGTTCGGGTTCGGCAACAAAGATTGTGTTTGATAAACCTTTAATAGATCCAACTGCAATTAGATTTATAGTGAAATCAGGAGCAGGAGATGGGCAGGGGTTTGCTGCTTGTGCCGAAATGGAGTTTTACAGATTTAATACTGAAAACTTCAATCCGCTCTCAGTTTTTACAGATATTACTTGCTCGGATTTGAAACCGGGGATTACAATGAAAGATATAGAGGATATTTCAAGTAACCTATACCGTAATATTGCACTTTATCTTTATAATGGAACTTATCCCAAAGAGTTCAGAATACAGGAGTTTAGAGCTTGGCCGCATCCCGATGTATGGTCGAGAGAGAATAAAGCATCTACTCTTAGCTTACTTGATAATCCAACAGGAATAAGTGTTTCTAAAAATGAAGATTTAGTTGTTTTTGTTGGTGAAACAGGTGGATACCCAATAAGTTTAAAGATTCAGAACCTAGACCTCCCGGGTGGCGATGGTTATAATAATGCATCTTTTTATCCACTTTCACCTGGAGTAAATAAACTTAAAGCCAGAAATGATGGGTTGGTTTATCTGTTTTATCACACACCCAACTATAAGAGTGCCCCAAATATTAAAGTTCATTTTGCTACAGGAAAAGTTAATGGATATTACGATTCGCAGAAGCATAAACCCGAAGATTGGTCGCGTCTTCTTAATCAGGCTGTTGACAAGTATTTTGATGTGTTAGGTGAATATGCTCATCTAACTTTTCCTACTCAGGCTTTCATTAAAAATGCCTCCTCAAACGGTCCCGCTTTAATAGATGCATATGATGACCTTGTAAGGTTAGAGGCTGAGTTTATGGGACTAATGAAATATAATCGCCCCACTGTGAACAGGGCATACTTTCATGTTATGTATCATTCTTATATGTATGCAACTTCGTATAGAACTGCATATAATGTAAGTACATTAGGAGCAATTCTTAGTCTGAAAAGCCTGAAGTCTGAGCCTTGGGGGCCCGCTCATGAGATGGGACATACATTTCAAACACGCCCAGGATTTCTATGGCGTGGTATGACTGAGGTAACGAATAACGTTCACTCACTATATGTGCAAACTCAATGGGGCAACAACTCACGTATAGAATCTGAGAGCATGGGCCGATTCAACAATAGATATGAGAAAGCCTATTTTAGCTCGTTTGTTCAAAATACTCCACACCCAGGAGAGGAGGATGTTTTTTGCAAGTTGGTTTCTTTGTGGCAGTTACAGTTGTATTTTTCAGATGCAAGAGGGATGACTGATGTTTATAAAGATCTTTATGAAAAAGTGCGTCTGTCACCCAATAAAGCAACTGCCGGTGAGCAGCAGCTTGAATTTGTTAAGATGATGTGTGATATTACTCAAACCGATTTAACGGATTTCTTTAATAAATGGGGATATCTTTCTCCTTATGATGAAATAATTGATGATTATGGTACAGGACGCTTTCTAATTACTCAAAATCAAATAGATGGGGTTGTAGCTGAAATAAAAGCGAAGAGTTATCCTCCTCTTACTGATAAACTTGAGTACATTTGCGATTCAAATGTTGATATATTTAAAAACAGATTGCAGGTTAAAAAAGGTAGCGCCACAGCAAACGTAACAACATTAACAATGACTGGTTGGGAAAATGTAGTTGCATATGAGGTGTATCAGGGAGATAATCTTCTGTTTGTATCAAATAAAAGCAAATTTACCATAGATCAGAAATTCAACGATAGTATTGAGGTTTATGCATTGTCATATGATGGAAATAGAACTAAAGTGATTTTTCAAACTATATAAATTAATTTTATGCAGAAGAATTTATTTTCAATTGCCATT
>CAYZHS010000101.1:0-6917 GCA_964478295.1 uncultured Proteiniphilum sp.
CAGCAGGAATTGAAATTGGCAGCGGACGAAGTGATATGGACCTCATGCCAGAGTTCAGAGAAAACAGGTATCACAAAAAAGGAGCCCTTGCTGCTCCTAGAAGAGGTGATACCGAAAATCCACAAAAAAAATCAGATGCATCGCAGTTTTATATTGTGCATGGACAGATATATACCCAAGGCAGACTCGACACAATGGAGATGGCAGTAAATGTACCTATTAAGAACGAACTAATCCGCACTCACTACTCACCTGGTAAACCCAGGCTCGACAGTCTTAAAAGCATAAACGACAGGCAAGGGTTTAACAATCTGCTCGACTCACTTTTAGGTGTAGTCGACTCTCTTTATGCAATTGCCCCAGGCAAGTTTCTATGGCCTGAGGGTTTAAAAGAAGATTACAGCACAATAGGTGGAGTTCACCACCTCGATGGTGAGTATACTGTTTTTGGCGAAGTATTTGAGGGACTCGAAGTAATTGATAAAATAGCAGCACTTCCTGTCGACAACAAAAACCGGCCTACCTCAGATGCAAAAATAGTCAGAGTTTATATAGAGAATAAATAGCTACTCAATATTTCTTCTCACATCTGTAAGGAAATGCTTCATTCCCTCTGAATCTTTATTATCAATAATTTCGATTAACTCCTTTAGTTTTTTACGAATCTTCTCAACCTGTTCGGTTGTATATGGATTAAACAAAATCTCAGTAAGAAGAAAATCGTCCTCCGATAAAAGTCCCTGCGCAATATTCATATGTCTTTTAAACGTTGTTCCTGGAGCATCCTGATGCTTCATAACAGAGGCAAAAACCAATGTAGAAGCAAAAGGGATCGATAGTGAGTATGCAATTGTCTCGTCGTGCTCGCGAAACGTGTACTCAAAAACATTCAACTTAAGACTCTTATACAGATCTCTGAAAAACACCTTACCAAGATGAGAAGATTCTGAAATAATAATTGCACTCTGAGTACTTAAGTCGCTCAAACTTGCAAAAGTGGGACCAAACATTGGGTGTGTAGAAACAAAGGGTAGTTTGCACTCGCGATAAAAATCCTCCAACCCTGTCTTCACAGATGCAATATCGCTTAATATACATGTACTTGGCAAAAATTCCAAAACATTTTTAAATGCATCAACAGTATATTTGAGAGTAGCAGCATTTATTACAAGTTCAGGTGCAAAAACCTTCACTTCAGCAGGGTTGGTCATTCTTTGCGTATTATATATAAAACGCAACTTTTTAGGCTCTGTATCTAAAACCGCTACTTCGTGATCGAAGCTAAGCACGTCGGCAAAGAAAGAGCCCATCTTACCTGCTCCCAGAATCAAAATCTTCATCTCTTATTTTTAAATTTAATAATTAAGCTATCTATATTTATCTTTTAGTCACTGCTACTTTTTCTTTTCCCTCTCCATTATCACCATCTGCTGGCGAACAGATTCTGAGTGGATAGCTTCAAGCACCTGTTTTACAAAGTCTCCCGACATTTCCATCCTTTCACCTTGCACAGCCCTATTAGTAAGTATTTCATCATACCTCTTTGTTTGCAAGATTGGCATACCATGTTCAAGTTTATATTGCCCAATTTCACGCGACACACGCATACGCTTTGCTAGCAACTGCAGAAGCTCATTATCAAGATCATCAATCTGATTTCTTAGAACAGACAGATCTTCAGTTGTTTGTGTTGTGTCTCTAATAATTAGAGTATCAAGCACCTCTTTCAAGGCTGCAGGAGTAATTTGCTGATCCTTATCGCTCCACGCCTCATCCGGAGAACAGTGTGTTTCAATAATCAAACCAGAGAAATTAAGGTCCATAGCCTGCTGACTCAACTTATGAATCATACTGCGACTACCGCCAATGTGACTAGGATCGCAAATAATTGGCAAAGTAGGGAAACGACGCTTCAATTCAATTGGAATATGCCACTGCGGTAAATTTCTATAAACAGTTTTGTCGGTAGTACTAAAGCCTCTGTGAATAACACCAAGCTTTTTAATACCAGCATTATAAAGTCGCTCTAAAGCCCCTATCCAAAGCTCTAAGTCGGGGTTTACAGGATTTTTAATAAGTATAGGAATGTCTACCCCTCTAAGCGTATCTGCTATCTCTTGAACTGCAAATGGGTTTGCGGCTGTTCTGGCACCAATCCAAAGCATATCAATACCATATTTTAGCGACTCGTAAACATGCTTCTCAGTAGCAACCTCTGTTGCCATGTACATGCCAGTCTCTTTCTCTGCCTCCATCATCCATTTTAATGCAGGACTTCCAACACCTTCAAAGCCACCTGGTTTTGTTCTTGGCTTCCATACTCCTGCTCTAAAAATCTTAACACCTGTGGCGGCTATCTCTCTTGCTGTATTCATAACCTGCTCTTCGGTCTCTGCACTGCAGGGACCAGCAATCACCAATGGCCTTTTGGCATCTATTCCTGGTAATAAAATCGATTCAAACTCCATATTATTAGTTATTTGTTATATATTTCATTATTCTATTATGTGCTTCCTCTAGCTTTTCGACCGATGAGCCTAATGATATTCGCACAAATCGTTCGCCATTACTACCAAATATAAACCCGGGAGTAATAAAAACCTTAGCACCATATAATATATCATTAATAAACTCATCACTGCCCTTAGCACTTTCAGGCAGTTTACCCCAAACAAACAGTCCTATTTGCTTTTTATCATAACTGCATTTAAGCAAATCCATTATCTTCTCGGCCCAAACCCTGCGCTCTGCATAAATATCGTTCATTTTGGCATGCCACTCATCACTGTTATTAAGTGCTGCAATAGTGGCTATCTGCATAGGTTTAAACTGACCACTATCTATATTACTTTTTGCCTTTAGCACCCACTTTACAAATTCGGTATTTGACACTAATACACCCATACGCCAGCCAGACATGTTGTGCGATTTACTTAGCGAGTTGAGCTCAATACATATATCCTTAGCACCCGGCACCGACATTATGCTCATTGGACTACTATTTAAAATAAAGCTGTAAGGATTATCATGACAGATAACAATATCATGTTTTTTGCCAAACTCAACAAGCTTCTCAAACAACTCGTAACTGCCATTAGTACCGGTTGGCATATTAGGGTAATTTACCCACATCAGTTTCACACCCGACAAATCCATTTTCTCAAGAGCATCAAAATCAGGGAACCAGCTATTATCTTCAAGAAGATCATATTCAATAACATTTGCCCGCAATAATTTAGACACTGATTTATAAGTAGGATATCCAGGATTCGGAACAAGCACACCATCTCCGATATTTAAAAAAGTCATTGATATATGCAATATACCCTCTTTCGAACCTATCAATGGCAACACCTCAGCAGGTGTAAGCTCTACGTTATAAAATCTTTTATACCATTCGCTATATGCTTTTCTCAATTCAGGAATACCTGTATAAGGCTGATATGCATGCACATCTGGCCGATTGGCTGTTTCACAAAGTGCATCTATAGTCTCCTGCGAAGGCATCCGGTCGGGAGCCCCCACTGCAAGACTAATTACATCTTTGCCCTCAGCATTCATTTGTGCAACCTCTGCCAGCTTCACAGAGAAATAGTATTCAGATATTGTTTTTATATGTTCGGCCGGTTCAATATTCATAATGCTTCTATACTAATTAGTTTTATTAAATATCCTTTTTACGTTTTTCTTCCCTATACTCACCCAATATTTTCAGTCTGCTTACTAAGGGAATTATGGCATCAACAGACTGTTTATAACGACTGTAATTATCAAAAGTGAGATCGATGTAGAACTGATATTCCCACTCACTTCCAATTATGGGAAGCGACTGAATTCTTGTAAGGTTCACATCATAAAACGACAACACAGAGAGCACCTGCGAGAGACTTCCTTCTTTATGCGGCAGTACAAATACAAGCGACGATTTATTTATATTATTATCTTTCTGCACCTCTTTAAGCATATCGCCTTGAGCAAGAATAAGAAATCGTGTAAAGTTTCGTTTATTGGTCTCTATTCCGTTGGCAATAACATCCAATCCATACATCTTAGCGGCAAGAGAACTGCAAATTGCTGCAAATCCTCTCATCTTATTTTCACTTATATCTCTTGCTGCCAATGCTGTATCTTCATGCTCCACCACCTTCACTCCGGGCAGAGTATCAATAAAGTCTTCACACTGCATCAAAGCCATAGGATGCGACATAATCTCTTTCACCTCATCTATCGTAGTTCCCGGCAATACTGCCAGTGAATGAGAAATTCTTAATTTGTGCTCTCCTGCAATCTGCAAATTATTTAACTTCAGCAAATCGTGATTTGGCAAAAGACTACCTGCAATTGTATTCTCTATAGCCATAACGCCTATCAGCAAAGGGTCATTAGCTGCTTCCACAAAAATATCGCGGAATGCAGCACATGGCACAATCTCTAATTCTTCATCATTAAAATACTCACGTGCAGCTTGTTCGTGATATGCACCCGCTCCTCCCTGTATAGCTACTCTTTTCATACTTAGTTACAATCTTTTTTTCAAAAAAAAATCCCGTCGTTAGATCGACAGGACTTTATTTCATTTTGATATGTTTTTATCTTTTTATTGCTTGCATATAAAATCCTGCCTCT
The DNA here is from genome assembly GCA_964478295.1 of uncultured Proteiniphilum sp. Classification (GTDB taxonomy): domain Bacteria; phylum Bacteroidota; class Bacteroidia; order Bacteroidales; family Dysgonomonadaceae; genus Proteiniphilum. The sequence continues at coordinate 4,627 of CAYZHS010000101.1, forward strand.
ACCTACTAAAGTAAAAGTAAAAACCGAAATAAAATGCAAAAGCTGAATTGTACACTTGTAAAATATTTTTGATATTATGGATGCAAATGTACTACATTTTTTATATAAACAAACAATTTGCACGAAAAAATCGAAAATTACTAATTTGAAAGCAAAGAATTAAGATATCTGCCGTTTTTATAAATTACATCTAAAATTAATTATAAAATTGTTATTATATTTGCAAATCAAAATACCCAAACTAATATTACACTAATCTAAAATAATTAACAATGTTCAAAAATCATCCAAAGGGTTTGCTTGCAGCTTCGCTTGCAAATATGGGAGAGCGATTTGGTTTTTATACCATGATGGCAATACTCTCACTATTTATAATGACAAAATTTGGTTTAGATGAAACAAAAACAGGAATCATCTACTCAATCTTTTATGCATCTATCTACTTGCTTGCTCTGGTAGGAGGACTGCTTGCCGATAAAACCCGAAACTACAAAGGTGTTATTATGACCGGCTTGGTACTAATGACTTTGGGATATGTAATTATTGCAATACCCACTCCAACTCCGGTTCCGGCCGATAAATATGGCTTACTGCTTGCATTCACATGTTTTGGCTTGCTGGTAATAGCCTTTGGCAACGGACTTTTTAAAGGCAATCTACAAGCATTGGTAGGACAGATGTATGATACTCCAAAGTATAGTAAAATGCGCGACTCTGGCTTCCAACTCTTTTATATGTTCATCAACGTAGGTGCAATTTTTGCTCCATTCCTTGCAGTTGGTGTAAGAAACTGGTGGGTTGAAAAGAACGGATTTCTTTATAATGCCGACCTTCCAACACTTGCTCACCAGCAAATTGGCAACTCTATCACCGCCGAGGGAACTGCCAGACTTCAGCAGTTGGCTTCTGAAGTAGGACATACAGATCTCACAACCTTTGCAAATGAATATCTCAATGTTTTCACTACCGGATTTCACTACGCCTTTGCTGTGGCCATCTTTGCAATGTTAATCTCTTTGGTGATTTATTTATTTAACAAAAACAGATTTCCCGATCCAGCTAACAAAGAAGCAGCCTCTGCAGGAGGAGCAAAAGTGGAAGAGATGGATATCAAAGAGGTTAAACAACGACTTTATGCTCTTTTCGCAGTATTTGCTGTAGTTATTTTCTTCTGGTTTTCATTTCACCAAAACGGACTTACACTCACTTATTTTGCAAAAGACTATACCGACTTGAGCCAGATCAAATTAAATCTTGGATTTGCTACCTTAGAAGGAGCCGAAATTTTCCAATCAATAAATCCATTCTTTGTTGTATTCCTCACACCAATAATTGTAGGCTTCTTCGGATGGTTAAGAGCAAAAGGAAAAGAGCCATCAACACCCCGAAAGATAGCAATAGGCATGGGAATAGCTGCTTTAGCCTATGCAGTGATGGCATTTGGCTCAATGGGATTACCCTTAAAAGCAGAAGTAGATTCAATGGGTGGATTAGCAAATGATGTACGTGTAACACCATGGTTGTTAATTGGCACATACTTTATACTAACAGTTGCTGAGCTATTTATCAGTCCACTTGGAATATCCTTTGTATCAAAAGTAGCACCTCCCAAATATCAAGGAATTATGCAAGGTGCATGGCTAGGAGCAACAGCAGTGGGCAACAGCCTTCTTTTTATCGGTGCAATCTTCTACACCACCTTCTCAATGTCAGCAACATGGATGGTGTTTGTTATTGCATGTTTAATATCGATGTTCACAATGTTGGCTATGGTAAAATGGCTCGACAGAATTGCGAAATAGATAATATTAAATATTAAACCAAAACGCCAGGCTTACAGCCTGGCGTTTTGGTTATTTCAATTCAAAGGGAACTGCATCTTTAAATTCCCAATCTCCACCCCATTCAAAACCTTTGGACTTTCCTAATGTAGATAAAAATTTCCAATCTAAATCATAATCTAATTTTCCATTTGTAATTCCTACAATGTCAAATGCTAACCCAAAGTTATGATTACTAAAACCTCCTTTTGCTTTTGTAACTATGTTACCCGGTGTGGTTCTTCCTTGAGCATACAAAGCATCTTGTTCTACATAAGTTCTAAATCCTTAAGCAACTCTAATCAAAGTACAGTATGAACTTGCATTGACTTCTTTGATAAAATCTGCTGCTTGCATTCTTATAGCCGGATGCAAACTTTGTATTCTTTTATCTGAAACTGCATCTCCTGTTACAAAAGCATCTTGTACAGTTCCCAAATCATTAGATTTTGTCTGAAGTTCTGCATAGTG
>CAYZHS010000102.1:0-6913 GCA_964478295.1 uncultured Proteiniphilum sp.
ACTGATGATTGTTAACATTAATAATGGCAGAGCTATCGGTGCAATAGATCTTTACGACTTCGATCCGTTTCACCGAAGAGCAGGTGTTGGAATATTGATAGATAGTGAGTTCAGAGAGATGGGCTATGGTTTAATGGCTTTAGAGTTGCTTGAAGAGTATGCTTTTAAATTTCTGAACCTTAAACAGCTATATGCTATCATTCCTGAAAAGAATATAGGCAGCAGGGAACTTTTCACTAAAGCAGAATATAGTCAGTCTGGCATACTTAATGATTGGTTGTCGAAAGGCGACCTGTTTGAGAATGTATTAGTGATGCAGAAAATAAATAACAGGGTTTGATTAATTACTTAACTAAAATATCACAATTAAATGCAGGATGATATAAAAAAGGCAATTGAGGTTTTAAAATCGGGAGGTATTATACTTTATCCAACCGATACAATCTGGGGAATTGGATGCGACGCCACCAACGAAGAGGCTGTGAAAAAGATTTATGAACTAAAGCAGCGCGACGACAGCAAATCGATGTTGGTACTTCTCGACAATCCGGCCAAGCTTCAAACCTATGTGCAGGATGTGCCGGATATTGCATGGGACCTGATAGATCTGACCGACACGCCACTAACCATTATATTTGATGGAGCAAAGAACCTGGCTTCTAATCTGGTTGCAGAAGATGGCACTATAGGCATCAGAATTACCGATGAGCTTTTTTCGCGTGAGCTGTGCAAGCAGTTTCGCAAACCAATAGTATCTACATCTGCCAATATTAGCGGGGAACCTTCGCCTCAAACATTTTCCAAAATATCTCCGGCAATAAAAAATGGAGTAGATTACATAGTTACATACAGACAAAAGGAGAATAAGGCGGCTAAACCTTCGGGCATACTAAAACTCGGCAAGGATGGGACTATCAAAATAATCAGGAAATAACAATTAATTATAAAAGGATAAATAATATCCTTTTTTTTTGTACTGAATCGTAAAATATTATCTTTGTTTAAAGAACTAAAAACTTGAAATGAAATTAAACGAGATTCACAACAAATTACTCCTTTGGCGGGATAAACATATTAAAGAGAAAAACTTCCTGCTGATAGTCTGTTTTTTAGTGGGAATACTAACTGCCTTTGCAGCATACGTTCTGAAGTGGGCAATTGAGTTCTTTCATCTGTTTCTGACAGAAAACTTCAGTCAGGAAAACCTCAACTACTCATACCTGCTATTCCCTATAGTAGGAATACTGATAGCCGGCCTGTATGTAAAATATATTGTAAAAGACGACATAAGTCACGGCGTAACAAAAATACTATTTGCCATATCACAGCGCAAAAGCAGAATTAAGCCACACAATATGCACTCTTCGCTGGTGGCAAGTTCAATTACAATTGGATTTGGCGGATCGGTGGGGGCTGAAGCTCCAATTGTGCTTACAGGCTCTGCCATAGGATCTAACCTTGGGCGGTACTTTAAGCTTGAGCAGCACAGTCTCATGATTCTTGTTGGCTGTGGAGCTGCAGGGGCAATTGCAGGTATATTTAAAGCACCCATTGCAGGCATACTGTTTGTAATTGAGGTGTTGCTGCTCGACTTAACCATGTCGTCGATATTACCACTACTAGTAACAGCAGTTACAGCAACCGTGGTCTCATATATTCTTACAGGCATGGATGCTATGTTTGCATTCACACTGGTTGAACAATTTACACTCGACCGTATACCATTTGTAATATTACTGGGTATTATTTGTGGAATACTTTCGCTATATGTAATCAGATGTATGAGCTGGCTAGAAAGCATATTTCACAAATTGCCCCACTGGAAAAGATTTGTGCTTGGAGGAGTTATGCTTAGTCTGTTGATTTTCTTTTTCCCGCCCTTGTTTGGAGAGGGATATAATACAATAAACACACTGCTTGCTGGGGGTGATGCATTTAAGAATCTTACCAACGAAAGCTTTTTTTACAATCTCGAAAGCAGATGGGCAATAGTGGCATTTCTTACACTTGTGCTTCTATTTAAGGTTTTTGCAACCAGTGCAACCAACGGAGGAGGTGGCACCGGTGGAGTATTTGCACCTACACTGTTTTTAGGATGTATTGTAGGCTTTTTATTTTCATATACCCTCAACCAGTTAGGCTATACTATTTTCTTACCGCAAGAGAACTTTGCATTGATGGGCATGTCGGGAGTTATGGCAGGTGTAATGCATGCACCTCTAACAGGTATGTTTCTTATTGTGGAACTCACGGGTGGATACGACCTGTTTCTACCTCTTATGATAGTATCGCTTGTTTCATACGGCACAATATTAATTTTTGAAAAGCATAGTATTTATGCTATACGTTTGGCAAAAAGAGGTGAACTTATTACTCATCATAAAGATAAAGCGGTACTCACATTCCTTAAGATAGAAGATCTGCTCGAAAAAAATATTCCTACAGTAAAACCAGATATGACATTGGGAGATATGGTAAAGGTTATATCCAACTCTAGCAGAAACATTTTCCCTGTAGTAAATAACGACAACATACTCCTTGGTCTGGTTATGATGAATGATATTCGCAATATCATGTTTCGTCCGGAGCTGTACGACAAATTCTCGGTGGAAAAGTTTATGATTGGACCGCCTGCTAAAATAGAGATTAACAACAATATGGAAGAGGTAATGGGCATTTTTGAGAAAACTAAGGCTTGGAATCTGCCGGTTGTTGATGAAAAGGGAGTTTATATGGGACTGCTTTCACAATCATCGGTATTTAACTCATATAGAGAGGTGTTGGTTGAGAACTTTTCTCAGGGAGAAGAATAAAGATATGACAATGAAAAAAGAGGATTTAAGAATTTTGTTTATGGGTACTCCCGAGTTTGCGGTTGAGTCGCTCAAAGCACTAGTAGAAAACAATTACAACGTTGCAGCTGTAGTTACTATGCCCGACAAACCTGCGGGGAGAGGTTATAAGCTGCAAGCATCTCCGGTAAAAGAGTATGCGTTGCAAAAAGGACTTACCATACTTCAACCCGAAAAACTAAAGGATGAGGATTTTCTTAATCAACTAAGAGATTTAAAAATAGATTTGCAGGTGGTGGTTGCATTTAGAATGCTACCTGAAGTTGTTTGGGCTATGCCGCCTAAAGGAACCTTCAACCTACACTCATCGTTGCTGCCTCAATATCGTGGTGCTGCTCCCATAAACTGGGCAATAATAAACGGTGAGAAAGAGACTGGTGTAACAACATTCTTTCTTTCGCATGAAATAGATACAGGTGATATTATCTTCAGAGAAAAAACAGAGATCAGTAAACTGGATAATGCAGAATCAGTTCATGACAGACTTATGGTTATGGGTGCCAAGCTTGTTTTAAGAACTGTGGATGCTGTTATTGATGGCACTGTAAAGAGCATACCTCAGGATGAAATAGCAGTAATTGAAGATGAGTTAAAGCTCGCGCCAAAGATTTTTAAAGATGACTGCAGAGTGAACTGGAGTAAAAGTTCAGAGGAGATATTTAATTTTATTAGAGGATTGTCGCCCTACCCTGCTGCGTGGACCGAACTGCACCGCCCCGAAACAGATGAGATAATAAGAGTAAAGCTATTTGCCGGTAGCCTGTCTGAAGATGTTGAAACAGAGCAACCAAGTGGTTCGATATTAACCGACAACAAAAGTTATTTAAAAGTTGTAACAGCCGGCGGAGTACTAAACATTACTGATTTGCAGCTCTCAGGAAAAAAAAGGATGAATAGCATCGATTTTTTAAATGGCTATAAACTAAGCGAAAGCGATTATTTTAAATAATCGCTTTTTATTTTTAGTGCTACCATTTATAGTTGAGACCAAAACTCAGAGTCTGATTAATCTGCCAGTGCTTTAAAGTTGGGTCTGCCGGCACACTATCATCGAATCTTACATTGAGGTATATTCTTGTTGAAAACGCATTACTTAAGGCCATATTTAAACTATTCTCAAATTCAGATATAACCTTTTCGTAGCTTGTAAAGTAAGTTAAACGCGAATCCCACGATATATAACGGGTTATGTTGTATTTTAATATTGATGTTATTGTGGAACCGAGATCGAGAAGCGACTTATCACCTGCAGGTATACCATATCTTGCCACATCAACAGAATCGTGACCTACATATCTGTAGTTTATAGATATTGGAGCAATTGCTAAATCCCATTTTACATTTCTGTGACGTACCTTCTTTGAGTTCTTGTTAACAGCATATTTCAAACCGACCCCCGCATTAACATATAGAGGAGCAAGAAATGCTGAGCGTATATCATTTGAATTTGTTGGATAAGCATTGAAAAGCTGAGACTTTGCTTCCATATTCATAGAATAAGACCAACCGGATAAAAAAGCATCAACACCAAAGTCGCCATAATATCTAAGCAGATCGTTACCAATCCTGTATTGTCTTAATGTATCGTCGGGAGCATTAAATACAGATAACCTCCACTCTAAAGTGTTATTAAACCTAACTTTCTCTTTCTTGTAATTCGCTCTTAAAACATGGTAACTATTAAAGTTAAGGTTGTTGGTACCCCCTTTATGCCAATTGTCGGAGAAGTAGTTTTGAGCAAATTGAAACGAGTGCTCACCTGAGCGAACCCAATATTTTCTATCTATTGTAACAACATCAACACCGGGTGCTTCTAATGAAAAAGCTGTCTCCGACTCAAGTAGTTTTTTAAAAGGATTAAATGTATCTCTTACCTCCTCATCGCTGCCCTTTAATGTAGGCAGTGATTGTAAGTTATGAACAGAATATCTAACCCTGTCGGGATATTTCATGTAATAATCGTTCCTCACTCTCTGTATGAAATCTACATCTTCAAGCCTTGGGGCAAAAGTGCGCTCCTGTGGAATAATCTTTCCTTTATCATTATCTTTTTCTAATGGATAGAATGATATGTTGCGAGGCAATATTTTGCCGTTGAAAATCATTGGCAGGAAAAGAGGGTTATAGAAAAGTGTATCTCTGAACGTTAAACCTCTCAATGAGTTGGGACTTTGATAATATTCGGGAAGTTGCAGTGTACCATTTGCTTTTCTGCTGTATATTGAGTCTAATGGATTTCTACTTACAAAAGGTTTGATAACCGGCATATTTACGGTATCCTTTATAGTAATAATTAAAGTATCAATATTAGGATCGCTTTTAGGTGGAAAAGCAATAATTGAATCGGGAGGCAGTATTTGGGGCGACTCCTCTTCGGGCGTAGGGATGGTTTCTCTCACTGCCGTCTGTTGTTGAATTTGACGGGTGATATCTGTTATATTTTCAAATAAGTTAAGAGAATCCGGCTCCTGCAAAACCTCAGAGGCAGTTACTGCCAATGAAAGTACTGATAATATAATAAAAGAAAAAAGTTGTTTCATAATTATAGTAAGCTAATCATAAGTACAAAGATATAAAAATTTTTACTTAACAGTTGAAGAATTAAAACCAATAAGCATACATTACTGTTCATTTTGAAGTGAGATTAGAAAAGAAACTAAAAAATATGATATATTTGCATATAAATTAAATGAATAAATTAAAATTCAAAGAGATGAAAAAAATTGTATACATTTTATTAATTGCTGTAGGTGCACTATCACTTTCAAGTTGTTCGGGTTATAACAGGATGGTAGAAAAACAGGAAGCTGTTACATCTCAGTGGGGAAATGTACAAAATGCATATCAAAGACGAGCAGACTTGATTCCTAACCTTGTGAACACAGTGAAAGGTTATGCAACTCATGAGCAGGAGACTTTTACGCAGGTTACAGAAGCAAGAGCAAAAGCTACACAAACCAATATAAATCCTGAGAACCTGACTACCGAAAGTTTGCAAGAGTACCAGCAGGCACAAAATCAGTTAAGTCAAGCCTTAGGCCGATTACTGCTAATTCAGGAAAACTATCCCGAATTGAAGGCTAATCAGAACTTCCTGGCGTTGCAGGATGAGCTGGCAGGAACAGAGAACAGGATTTCTGTTGAAAGAAACAGATTTAACCAACTGGCTCAGGACTACAACTCTTATATACGTAAATTCCCTCAGGTTATTTATGCTAAATGGTTTAAGTTTGAGTCCAAGGCCTATTTTGAAGCTCTGCCTGAAGCTCAAACAGCTCCGCAGGTTCAATTCTGATAAAAATTAAGTAAGATTCACATCAACACATCATGCTTAAGAAAGAAGAGTTAGATATAATATCTGAATCGATAAGAACTGCCGAAAGCTATACTTCGGGAGAGATACGTGTATATGTGGCAAGGCACTGCAAGGGAGAGCCTTTGGAGACAGCTTCAATTATCTTCAATCAACTTAAGATGAACAAAACTGAGTTGCGCAACGGTGTGCTTATATATGTTTCGATGGCAGACCACAAAGCAGCCATTTTTGCAGATGAGGGTATAAATAAAACTGTGAACAACAAAAATTTCTGGCAAGAGGCCCTCGATATTATGCTTTCGTATTTTAAGAGTGGTGAGTTAAGAGTGGGTTTAACAAAAGGAGTGGAAAAAGTTGGTGAACTTCTAAAAGAGTTTTACCCGGTAGCAGATGACGATAAAAACGAATTGGACAATGAAGTTATTTTTGAGGAGTAAAACTCTTCTGTTTTTCTATATATTATTATTCTCAACAGGGGCAATAGCACAAAACATACCCGACCCGATGGTTCCATATCGTCTGGTGAACGATTTTGCAGGTATTTTTTCATCTGCAGAAAACAGTGCACTTGAGCAGAAATTGCTTGCTTATAACGACTCCACCTCTACTCAAATATATGTAGTTACGGTTAATGATTTGGGTGGATATGCAGCATCGGACTATGCATTCAGGCTAGGCGAAGAGTGGGCTATTGGTCAGAAAAGCAAGGATAATGGTGCTGTTATTCTAATTAAGCCAAAGATTG
>CAYZHS010000103.1:0-6899 GCA_964478295.1 uncultured Proteiniphilum sp.
ATTTAGGTTTAAGTAATTTAATAATGTTTTATGACTCAAATGAGATTCAACTTTCTACAACTACAGATGCGGTAACAAGTGAAGATGTTGCAAAAAAATATGAAGCATGGAACTGGAAGGTGTTAAAAATTGACGGTAATGATGTTGACCAGATTCGTAAAGCATTAACTGAAGCAAAGGCAGAGAAAGAAAGACCAACTCTGATTATTGGTAATACTATAATGGGCAGGGGTGCTGTTGCATCTGATTTCACATCTTTTGAGAGCCAGGTGTCTACACACGGTCAGCCATTAAGTGCTGCCGGAGCAGATTTTAAACAAACAGTAAATAACCTGGGTGGTAATCCAGAAAATCCTTTTGAAGTTTTTCCTGAAGTTAAAGAACTTTATGCTAAAAGAAAAGAAGAATTAAAGGTTATAGTAGCTGCTAAAAAGGAAAGAGAAAGTAATTGGGAAAAAGCGAATCCTGCATTAGTAGAGAAAAAGAATAAGTGGTTTTCGAGAGAATTGCCTGATATTGATTGGATGGCAATACAACAAAAGCCAAATGGAGCAACAAGAACCGGATCTGCAGAAGTTTTAAGTGTATTGGCTAAACAAGTGGAGAATATGATAGTGGCTTCTGCCGACCTCTCTAACTCAGACAAAACTGATGGATTCTTAAAAGAAACAAAGGCTTTTACGCATGGCGATTTTTCTGGTGCATTTTTACAGGCCGGAGTTTCGGAATTCACCATGTCTTGTTTAAGTATAGGAATGAGTTTGCACGGAGGTGTTATACCTGCTTGTGGTACATTCTTTGCTTTTTCTGATTATATGAAGCCTTCAATACGAGTAGCTGCGCTAATGGAGACCCCAGTAATCTTTATTTGGACACACGATGCCTTCCGAGTGGGAGAGGATGGTCCTACTCATCAGCCAGTTGAACAAGAAGCTCAAATACGCCTTCTAGAAAAGCTTCAAAACCACTCAGGAAGAAACTCAATGCTGGTACTACGACCTGCCGATGTTCATGAAACAACCGTAGCTTGGAAGATGGCTTTAGAAAACAGTAATTCACCTACAGGTTTAATTCTTTCCAGACAAAATATTAAGGATCTTCCTGCCAAGGAGTCGAGATTTGAGGAGGCATTACAAGCAACCAAAGGTGCTTATGTAGTTGAAGACGACGACAATTATGATGTTATCTTACTTGCTTCAGGCTCGGAAGTATCAACATTAGTTGAAGGTGCAGAATTGCTAAGAAATGATGGTGTAAAGGTGAGGATAGTGTCTGTTCCTTCTGAAGGATTGTTCAGATCACAGTCTCAAGAGTATCAGGAGTCAATATTACCTAAAGGTAAGAAAAAGTTCGGTCTTACAGCAGGACTTTCAGTTACATTAGAAGGTCTTGTTGGAGGTGATGGCATTGTGTGGGGCTTGAATTCATTTGGTTTCTCTGCACCATATACTGTACTAGATCAGAAGTTAGGGTATACAGGTGAGAATGTATATAATCAGGTGAAAAAGATTTTATAGAATAGGGAAAGGAAAACTATAAAAATTGATTATTATGTCATTAATAGAAGAATCAAATAGACCTATTGGATTAGCTTCAGATCATGCAGGGTTCGATGCTAAGAGTTATTTAATAAATGTATTGGAAGATATGGGTCTTAATTACAAAGACTTTGGAGCCCAATCATTAGAGAGCAGTGATTACGCTGATTATGCCCATCCATTGGCCACATCAGTTGAAAGTGGCGAATGCCAGTTTGGAATTGCGATTTGTGGAACAGGTAATGGTATAAATATGACAATGAATAAGCATCAGGGCATTCGCTCAGCTCTATGCTGGACTCCGGAAGTAGCTTTTTTTGCTAGAGCTCACAACAATGCTAATGTGTTGGCACTTCCAGGTAGGTTGCTTTCTAAAGAAGAATTATATGAAATTCTAAAAACATTTTTGAATACACCGTTTGAAGGTGGTAGGCATGAAAGGAGAATAAATAAGATACCTTGTGGCTGAACCGTAGCAAAATTTGCCGATGAAAGTCAAAAAACACACTATAATACTTTTAGTTATGCAACTTGTAATGTTACAGGGTTGCATGGATACGAATGTGCAATTTGACAATCATCCGAGAGGGAATTTTGAGGCATTGTGGAGTATAATTGATAGGAATTATTGCTTTTTTGAATATAAAAAGATTGATTGGAATAGCATTTATGATGATTATAGTTCAAGAGTAACATCAGAGATAAGTAATGAAAGTCTTTTTAAGTTGATGGGTGAGATGCTCGCTGAATTGAAGGATGGGCATGTAAACTTGACAGCTTCTCATGATATTACCCGATATTGGGAATGGCAGGAAAATTATCCCGCAAATTTTGATAACGAAGTTCAGAAACATTATCTAAAGAACGATTATAGTATTACTTCAGGAATGAGGTATAAGATTCTGGAAGATAACGTTGGTTATATATACTATGGAAGTTTTACAAATGATGTAAGTGAATCTGGATTAGACCAGATTCTTAGCCGAATGGCAATTTGCAAAGGACTAATAATCGATGTGAGAAATAACGGAGGAGGCAGTCTTTCTAATGTTGAAAAGATTGCAAGTAGGTTTTTTAATGAGCGTACACTTGTCGGTTATATATCTCACAAGATTGGTCCTGGGCATAACGATTTTTCTGAGTTATATCCTAAATATACAGAGAGTTCAAATAGAGTGAGATACCAAAAACCAGTTGTTGTTCTTACAAATAGAGGATGCTACAGTGCGACAAATGAATTTGTAAGCATTATGAAACATGCTAAAAAGACCACAATTATTGGAGATAAAACCGGAGGTGGCAGCGGTTTACCTTTTAGTTCGGAGTTACCTAATGGTTGGTCGGTAAGATTTTCTGCATCTCCAATGTTCAACGCACAAAAACAACATATTGAGTTTGGAGTAGAACCTGATGTTTATGTTGATATGGAGCAAGTTGATAAAGAGAATAATATCGATACCATTATAGAGAAAGCACGAGAATTGTTAAGAAACTAATTATTATTTATGAATATTGTTTTTTCACCTTCTACAGTACCATCATTTAACTTGTCTGCCGAGGAGTATCTTTTTAAAAAGATTGGAGAGGATTTTCTTTTTTTATATACCAATGAACCAAGTGTGATAATTGGTTCAAATCAAGCAGTTTTGAATGAGGTAGATATTGATTATTGTATTGAAAACAACATAACAATTATAAGGCGTCTGTCGGGTGGTGGAGCTGTATACCACGATTATGGCAACATAAATTATTCTTTTATCCATGATAAATCTGGAGCCCCTTTAAGTGCACAGTTTCTTGTCCCGATAGTCGATGTATTACATTCAATGAAGATTCCTGTTGAAATAGGTAAACGAAAAGACTTATGGTTAAAAGGATATAAAATATCAGGTACTGCTTCTCATGTTTCAAAGGGAAGAGAATTGCATCATGGAACATTGCTATATCATTCAGATTTAAATAAGCTTCAAAATTCTCTTTCATCAAAACAAAAAGATTTAACAAAAAAAGCCACTGCTTCAGTTCCTAGTCCAGTTACAAATATTTATACATTTATTACTAATAAAATTGGTCATGCTCCCGAAGTATCAGAGTTTTTTGGTAGTTTAACAAATAATCTTATGTCTTATTTTAATGTATCTGAACTTTTGATGCTTAAAGATTCAGATATAGAGTCGATTGAGGAGTTGAGAAAGAGTAAGTATATACAGCGTGAATGGAACTATAGAATGTAAAAAGTACAATTTATTTTTTATCTTTATATAAAAATTATTACTTTTATGGGCAAATAACATTCATCTATAGATGAAAACAATAACTTAATATTTTATATCATAAACAATAATGGCGAGAATTTCGAAAAGGAACAATAAACCTAAAAAGAAATTTCACAATCGTAAAGGTTTCTTCCTAATAACAGGAATTATAATAGGAGTTGTATTTTTAGCTTCATTGTACCAGACATCTGTATACTTTTCAACAAATGAATCGTGTATGATGTGCCATGTACATCCACATGCAGAAGAAAGTTGGGAGCTTTCTGTTCACGTTAACAATGGAAGTGGAGTTATGGTTAACTGCGTTGATTGTCACCTTCCACCAACAGATAATACTTGGGCTCATTATTCAGCAAAACTTGCTTTAGGAGCACGTGATGTTTGGGGATTTATTACTAAAGATAGTGCTGATTTCAATTGGGATCAGAAGTCTGAACTGGAGTATGCAGTAAAATATATTCCAAATGAATCATGTATAAAGTGTCATCAAAACCTATTTCCACAAGGCGTTACTGATGATGGCATTACTGCACATTTATATTATGAGGATAATGCAGATAAATTAGACCTGCAGTGTATTAGTTGTCACTTGGATGTGGGTCACTACAACCCTAATTATTCACATGGACAGATGGCTGGTATACCGGGTATGTCGGGTTCATATGAAGTTGATAGTAGTAGTTTCTTTAAAGAACCAGCAATAGTTACTAGTTTTGTCGATTTCAGAGAGCAAATACCAGGCACAGCCGTTTCATTTAAAATGATTGCAATAGATGGTGGCACTTTTAAAATGGGAAGTCCCGAAAAAGAACCTTTTCGTAATCTAGATGAATCGCCACAACATGATGTAACTGTTAGTCCCTTCTTTATGGCAGAAGTTGAAACTACTTGGGATCAATATTGGGCATTCTATTCCGAGACAATGAGTGAAGGTAGAACACCTCCAGAGATGGTATACCAAAATAATCTAAATGCATTAGGTGTTGATGCTATATCAGGACCTACACCTCCATTCGGTTATCCCGATCAGGGATGGGGCCAGGGAGACAGACCTGCAATCACAATGACACACTATGCTGCTGAAACATTTTGTCAGTGGTTATCAGAAAAAACAGGTAAAAAGTATAGATTGCCAACTGAGGCAGAATGGGAGTATGCAGCTAGAGGAGGAAAGGAAACATCATACTTCTTCCCTGGAAGCGCAAAAGATTTCTCAGATCATGGATTTATGAGGAACATTTTTAAACCAAAGACTGATAGTATCAGCTCGTATGTAATCTATAATAAGAATAGCAGCGGTCGCACACAATTACCTGATTTAGTTATGTCTAATCCATTCGGCTTAAAAAATATGTTAGGTAATGTTTTGGAATATACTGCAGATAAATATGATTCAGAAGCTTATTTAAAGCGTGGAGCAAATACTATTGACCCTGTTGTAACAGAAGGCGATGAATGGGTGGTTAGAGGTGGCTACTACAACTCCGATGCAGCTGATGTTAGAAATGCAGCCAGGAGTCATACTAAACATGAAGATTGGATGAGAACAGATCCCCAGCAACCAAAGAGTATATGGTGGTATTCCGATTTCAAGGGTATAGGCTTCAGGGTTGTTTGTGAACCTAATTCCTTTTTAAATTAAGGATTTCATATTAATTGATTTCAGCAAATAATTTATCATTTTATAGACTTTAAAATATTAATTCAAATGAAAGAGAACAATTTAACCAGAAGATCATTCCTGAAAACTTCTGCCGTAGCAGGGGCTGTAGGAGTAATTGGCACAGGATCGGCAGGATTACTGTCATCTTGTAGTGGATCAGGTAAAAAAGGTGCGGTTACACCATTAAGAGAACCAGGTACTTATTATATACCAGAACTTCCTGATTTAGCTAGCGATGGAAAAGAGTTAAAAGCAGGTGTTGTTGGCTGTGGAGGTAGAGGATCTGGTGCTGCAATCAATTTTCTCAATGCAGCCAATGGTGTAACTATTGTAGCCTTGGGGGATGTTTTTCAGGATAGAGTTGATAGTCTCGCAAATAAACTGAAAACAGAAAGAAATATTGATATACCAGAGTCTATGCGCTTTGTAGGCTTAGATTCATATAAGCAAGTTATTGATAGTGATATCGATGTACTTATCGATTGTACACCTCCTTTTTTCCGTCCCGAGCATTTTAAATATGCAGTAGAAAAGAATAAACACTGTTTTCTTGAAAAGCCTATATGTGTTGACTCAGCAGGATATCGTACAATTGTTGCTGCATCAAAACAGGCACAGGCAAAAAACCTTACAGTTGTAACCGGAACACAACGTCATCATCAACGTAGTTATGTTGAATCGTTTAAACAGATTATGAATGGTGCCATTGGAGAGATTACCGGAGGTACTGTTTATTGGAACCAAAGTATGTTATGGTATCGTGAACGTCAACCTCAATGGAATGATTTTGAGTTTATGGTTCGTGATTGGGTAAACTGGAAGTGGCTGTCTGGCGACCACATTGTTGAACAGCATGTACATAATATTGATGTGTTCACTTGGTTTTCCGGACTTAGACCAGTTAGTGCAGTAGGATTTGGCTCACGTCAACGCCGTGTAACGGGAGATCAGTTTGATAATTTCAGTATTGATTTCACAATGGAAAATGGAATTCATTTACATAGTATGTGTCGTCAGATTGATGGATGCGCAAATAATGTCAGTGAGTTTATACAGGGTACTCGTGGATCGTGGTCTTCTAATGGAGGTCATGTAATAAAAGATCTTGCAGGTAATGTTATTTGGGAATACGATCATGAAGGAGAAAAAGTTAACTATAAGCAGATTGATCCATATACTCTTGAGCATGTTAATATGGTAAACTGCATTCGTTCCAATAAACCAATAGAACAAGCATCTGAAACTGCAGTTTCTAACTTGGCAGCTATTATGGGAAGAGAGTCTGCATATACAGGTCAAGAGTTTACTTGGGATGCAATGACAGCATCAGCACTTGATTATACACCTGCAGATCTTAATATAGGAAAGATGGATATGTCAGGCTTTAAAACACCAGTTCCTGGTACTTCACAAAAATAAAAT
>CAYZHS010000104.1:0-6886 GCA_964478295.1 uncultured Proteiniphilum sp.
TACCCCAGCCTTTAAGTATCCATTGTACTTTAAGAGAAAATACTTATCAGTTAAGGGGATATTAATATTGAGTATCTTTTTATAATCTTTAAAGCCTATTACTCCGGTATAGTTATGTTTCACCAACGCTAATTCCTGTATATGAGTTATCCTGCTCAATACAGTTGAACTATCGTAACCAAAATCCTTCTCTCCCGATTTGTTAGTTACCAATAGTGTAAATGTAAGAATTATCGTTGTCACAAAAAAGAAAAGAGTAGGAATTGAAATTTTTCTCATAAAACTACCTTCATTTAAAGTGTTAAGCTATGCATACACAAAAATAGTCATTAAGTTGTTATATAGTATATATATAAAGAAATTACTATCAATTTTATTTGTCATTTGAGATTAAATGTAAATTTTGCCAAAACTTATGTTAAACACCACTACTAAATGAAAACTTTTGAATAGTTTTACAAAATAAATTATTCACTATGAAATCTTCAAGGGGCAAAATGTCAGATACTTGTTGAACAGAGCACTTAAATCATCTTGAAGGAACTAATGTTTAAATTTGTTTATAAAAAAATATAGTCTTATGATTAAACATATTGTACTTTTATATACTCTTATTTTTTCACTACAAATCTTTGGACAAAATCAGATTACACACAATATCAAAGAACAAAACCATGTAAAAAATGAATATGAAAACCTATGGCGTGCATTGCAAATTGCCAATAATACTATTTGGAAATATACAGAATACGAAGATTGGGAACAAAAAAGAACACTAAATCCTCGCCCAAAATATAATATTTATACAGGTGAAACGGTTGGAGATAGCTACAACTGCTACGAGTATACAAACATTATTGAAATGTTACTTACAGCAATGAAAAGCCTTCAGAAAATTAAAGATTTGCCTGATGCAGAGCCGGTATATCAGCAAATGTTTAATTATTACGAACAGCTTGCCTGGGATGCATGCACAATCAACTTAGACTATTATAAAGGTTATTCAATTGTAACTTCAACAACACAGGAAAATAAAAGATGGGAAAATATTATTGGTGTTCACCGACAGAACGTAATTGATACTCTTAATAACAATGTCAGCGGAATTCTAAACGTGTATGATGATCAAATGTGGCTGATTAGATGTTTTTTGGAAGCCTACTTTATGCTGGAGAAGGAAGCAGATAAACTAGCAGGTGATGCTTTAGCTATTAACAAAGAGCGCAGAAACTGGTATCTAAACTATTCTGAGTATCTTACTGCCTATTGTTTAGATGGCTGGGATCAGAGTAAAAAGCCAAATGGGGAGGAATGGGGAGGAATAGTATGGGGACCCGGATATCAGAGTAAACACACCTGCTCTAACAGTCCATTAATTTCACCATTGGTATGGCTTGCAGAAATATATGAAGGTTCGCAAGATAAAATAAGTTTTTTAGTGAGGGGTGGCTACAACTCTAACATTGTTACAGATGACAGCATGCTAAAAAGCGAATATTATAAAAGATATGCAGTAAAAATTTATGATTTTGTTTATAACACTTTTCAAAGAAACGACAATGTGTATGGAGACATGATTGGTTGCAACACAACTATTCCGGATTCAGGGGTTAACGAGGGATTGAAAACAACTACTGCACATGGTGATCTTGATCAAACGGCATATACTTACAATTCAGGTTCCACATTGTCTGGGGTTTCCGACTTATATCGCACAACACAAGATAATGCGATTAGGAATAAGTACTTAAATGATGTAGTTGTTTTATCTGATGCTTCGTTCAATTACTTTTCCGACCCTAAAAGAAAAGGCGGCTATTATTCATTTCCTCAGAATATTACAGGCAAAGCAGAGTTCGATGCCTGCTTATTGCGTGCTTGGATTGAAACCTATATTCACTCAATATATGACACTTCAAATTATATAAATGCATTTTCTAAAACACTAAACTTTGGATATGACAATTACTACAAAGATGGCTTCCTGCCAATGGATCATCTGTTTGGCTGGAAACCTGATATGATTGCCGAAGACATCTATAATAATAAAGATGATGTAAGGATTTCGGGGTTACGCTCTTTCAGCTATTCAGCTCAGTTTTCCTGGATTTTCTTAGCTGATTTATTCAACTCTATTGAAAAAGTTAACCTTTAGATAAAAGGATAGTGGTTCGTATCTAAATTAAAACTTAAGTATGATGAATAAAAGAGAATTTATAAAATCTGCAGCTGCATTAGCAGGCACAACAGCTTTAACCCCTTTAGTAAGGGCATATCCAGCTGATAATATTGCAACAACAGTAACCAACTCATCCTCTGATCCCGGGAATTTAAATACTAAAACTCAACAAAATATTGTATTGAAGAAATCTCTTGGTCTTGGAATGATTAAAGAAGATTTATCACTTACTGATAAATTTAAACTTGCAAAAGATGTTGGCTTTGATGGAATAGAACTTAATAGTCCATTAGATTACACTTTAAGTGAAATAATAGAGGCTAAAGAGAAATCGGGCATCGAAACACCAACAGTTGTTAATAAGGATCATTGGAGCACACCTCTTTCAGATCCAGATCCTGAGGTTAGGAAAAAATGTATAGCATCTGTAGCCAAATCGCTCGAAGAGATTAAAGAGTTGGGAGGTGATACAGTTTTAGTGGTTCCCGGTGTTGTAAATGAAAAGATTTCGTATGAAGAAGCATATTTTACATCTCTAAATTCTATAAGAGAACTGATTCCTTATGCGGAGAAGAGTGGAATGCAAATTGGACTGGAGAATGTGTGGAACAACTTCCTCATAAGTCCCATTGAAGCTAAAAGATTTATTGATGAAATTAATCATCCACTTGTAGGATGGTACTTCGACATTGGGAATGTGCTACGATATGGTTGGCCTGAACACTGGATTAAAACACTTAACAACCGCATAGTGAAACTCCACATCAAAGAATTTAGTCGCGAATTAATGAATTCTGCAGGCCTGCGTCAGGGATTCAATGTTGAATTGCTAAAAGGTGATAATAACTGGCCTGTAGTTATGAAAGCAGTAAGCGAAATCAATCATAAAGGCGGGTGGTTAACTGCCGAAGTGTCGGGAGGTGACAGGAATCACATAAAGAAAATATCAGAACAGATGAACGAAATAATTAGCTATTTGTAGAAAATAAAGTAGTTTAAAATAAATATGAAACACAACAATCAGTTTTCGAGAAGAACTTTTTTAAAGAGTACTGCTGCACTGAGCACTATAAGTGCAGTGGGTGGAATACCATTACTAAGCTCCTGCTCTTCAAATAAAGGAGATGAGCAAAAAGGCGATGAATATACATTGCCAACATTACTGAATCAGGCACCAGACGGAGCTGTATTAAAAGCGGGACTTGTAGGCTGTGGCGGCAGGGGTACTGGTGCGGCCATCGACTTCCTAAATGCTGGTCCAAACCTGCAAATAGTGGCATTAGGAGATGTTTTTCAAGACAAAATGGATGCATGCAGAGAGATTCTCAAAAAGCAGAAAAAAGTTGAAATACCAGATGAGAAATGTTTTATAGGTTTCGATAGTTACGAAAAAGTATTAGATGCTGGTATAGATGTGATACTATTATGTACACCTCCACATTTCCGACCTGCCCATATTGATGCTGCTGTGAATGCGAGAAAACACATTTTTATGGAGAAACCTATAGCAGTAGATCCTGTAGGAGTAAGAAGAGTGCTGGCATCGGTTAGAAGGGCAGAATCTATGAAACTGAATATTATTAGCGGCACTATCCGCCGTTCACAGAAAGACTATCTGGAAACAAGACGCAGGGTACTAAATGGAGAAATTGGAGATATACAGGGTGCACATATCATCAGAAATGGAGGAGCATTGTGGTATGTAAACAAAAGACCCGAATGGAGCGATATGGAATATATGCTTAGAAACTGGGTCAACTTCTGCTGGTTATCGGGCGATCATATTAATGAACAATTTATTCATGAAATTGATACAATGAACTGGTATCTACAGGAATATCCTGTAAAAGCATCAGGATGGGGTGGACGACAAAGAAGAGTAACAGGAGACCAGTATGATTTCTTTAGTGTTGAATATATTTATGAAAATGGAATGAGAACTCATTGTGCTGCCAGACAAATAGATGGTTGTTCAAATGGCAAAATAGAGCATATAAACTGTTCAAACGGTTATGCCGATGCAGCCGGCAAACTTTTCAACTATAAGGGAGAACTATTGTGGGAGTATCCATACCCCGAGAATAACGATACCAACTCTGAATGGAGTGTTACCAATCCATTTCTGCAAGAACACATAAACCTGGTTACTGCAATAAGAACAGGCAATACTATTAACGATGGAACAGATCAGGCCTACTCTACTCTTGTCTCAATAATGGGTAGAATAGCAGCTTACACTGGACGAGATGTAACCTGGGATGAAATCATGAATTCGGACATATATTTAGGACCCAAAACATATGACATGGGTCCTGTTGAAGGGATTCCGGAAACTCCTCCTATTGCTGGAGTTCCTCACTCATAATAATCTGATTGGAACCATTTTTTTTAATAAAGGGAAGTGAATTAATAAATTCATTTCCCTTTTTATAGTAATTCATGCTAAAATTTTAGTTATTTGAACAATAATTATTTGTAAGTTTGTGGCTTTGATTTTTAATACTATTATAGTTATTGTTTATTTTCAAATTCAAATAAAATGAAAAAAGGTTCGGGCTATGCCTACACAAAACTGCAACTCTCATCTCTGGTTGTATTGAGGGTTCTTGTTGGCTGGTTTTTCCTCTATGAGGGACTAGCTAAAATTTTCTCGCCAAACTGGACAGCTTACGGCTACTTAATCGACTCAAAGGGATTTTTCTCTCCGTTATTCACATTGATAGCCGAAAACAGCACACTTATGGCAATCACTGATTTCTTAAACATTTATGGATTAACCATAGTAGGATTGTTTCTCATCTTAGGTCTTTTCGAAAGAATAGGCTATGTGGGTGCAGCAATTCTATTATTGTTATATTATTTATCACATCCACCTCTATTAAATGTTGAGTATATCTTGCCTTCGGAAGGTTCTACATTATGGGTGGACAAAAACCTTATAATGTTGTTGGCAGTAGTTGTACTCTACTTTTTCCCAACATCGAGAGTAATTGGATTAGACAGGGCAATTTTTAAAGATAGTAGAAGTTATGTCAGATAATAACAACAAAAATATCGATCAGGAAAAACCAGATCAACCAAACGAGAATAAAAACAAGGTTTCTCAAGGAAGACGTGATGCATTAAAAACATTGGCAACTGTACCTGTTTTAGGTGCGATGGCTTATGGAGTATACAAAAAGAGAAAGAACGAGATATTAAATCGTTCAGCTTCAGAAATGTTTCATTTCCCCTCTGAAATTACACCCTATGTACCATCAACTACCGATGGCGATACTATTCGTATAGGAATAATTGGCACAGGTATCAGAGGTAAGCAATTGTTAAATGGACTTGGATTTTCAACTCCAACAGAGGTGCAGGAGCTTATCGACCTCAATAGAGCGGACTCTTCAAACAAAAGATATCAAGATTTTCTTGAACAAGAAAATCTTAACATAAAGATTACAGCAGTATGTGATATTTTTGATACTCATGCCGAAGAAGGTATTGCCGCAGGTGCAAACATATACAGAGAGGGATTGAACGGTAAATATGGCGATGCCCCAAAGAGATACAGGTATTACAAAGAGCTACTTGCGGCTGATGATGTTGACGCAGTTGTAATTGCGTCGCCCGACCATTGGCATGGACAGATGACTATGGATGCTGTAAGGGCAGGAAAGCATGTTTATTTGGAGAAGCCAATGACATGGACCGTACCTGAAACATATGAGTTAAGAGATTTGGTAAAACAGAGTAATGTTGTTTTTCAACTTGGTCATCAAAACAGACAGATTGAAGCTTATGAAAGAGCTCGCGAGATTATAGAGAGAGGACTCTTAGGTCCTATTACTCTTATAGAAACTGGTACTAACCGAAACGATCCAAACGGAGCCTGGGTATATGACATTAACCCTAAAGCCAACCCAAACACAATAGACTGGAAACAGTTTGATGGTGATCCCGACAGGATAAAAGAGTATATGGATTATATGACATCTGCCGGTTTAGCCAAATATGTTGGTCCCGACCCACGCGATAAATTCAGTCTCGAAAGATTTTTCCGCTGGAGATGCTGGTGGGACTACAGCACAGGTTTGAGTGGCGACCTACTAACTCATGAGTATGATGCAATGAACCAAATACTTAAACTCGGAATTCCCTCTTCTGCAACTTCTTCGGGAGGTGTATACTTCTTTAAAGATGGGCGTACAGTACCCGATGTGCTTCATACCACATTTGAGTACGAAGATAGAGGCTTAACAATGCTATATTCAGCAACATTGGCAAGTCAGTTTAAGCGTACCAGAAAAATTATGGGTCACGATGCCACTATGGAAGTGGGCAGTTCTCTTTCAGTTACAATAGATCCAAGATCTGAAAGATACAAAGATAAGATTGCTCAGGGTCAGATTAAAACTGGTGAGCCTTTTTATCACTATGTACCCGGTAAAGATTTAGATGCAATTACTTCAGCTACCGAACTATATTTTGCTGAACGTGGTTTGCTTTATTCTTATGTGGGTGGAAAGAGATATAATACAACCTATTTGCACTTACATGAATGGCTTGAATGTATCAGAACAGGAAAGAAACCATCTTGCGATATAGATCAAGGGTTTCAGGAAGCTATCACTGCGCATATGGGAACTCGTGCTTATCTAGAAGGCAGAACAATGTATTGGGATGCCGAAAAAGAAGAAATTACAAGAGGATAACTATGTC
>CAYZHS010000105.1:0-3588 GCA_964478295.1 uncultured Proteiniphilum sp.
GGAGAAGCCACGCAAACCTTTTGTTTATAAACTGGCTTAATTACTTTGTATATCAAGCAACTCCATATGATATAAATAAAATTGCTGATTTAGGAGATATTATTCTTTGATATTAGCAAACTTCAAGCAAACCGGCTTATCAACTAATATGTCTTTATGAATATTTGTGAGCAAGCCGGTTTCTTTATCTATCTCGTAAAGTTCTATTTTGTTATCGTCTCTACCTGCAACAAGTAAAAACTTTCCGTTTGGTGTAATTACAAAATTTCTTGGGTGACGTGCTGTTAATTGATATCCTACCTTTGTTAATGTGCCGTTGTTTTCATCAATTGAAAATATTGCAATACCATCGGCTTGTAATCTGTTTGATGTATATAAAAAACGACCATCAGGAGAGACATGAATATCTGCACTACCACGTGCACCTACACTATCAGAAACAACAGTTTGCTTATGTGTAATATCACCATTACTATAATCAAATACCAACACTTCGCCGGATAATTCTCCAAGTAAATAGAGAAACTTGCCTCCTGATGGATGAAAATCGAAATGACGGGGACCAGTTCCAGGAGGTAAAACAAACTCTTTCAGGCTATTTTTATCTATATTTGGCTGCCCTTCAAAAGGCGAGTTGGAAATACTGAACCGGTATAACTTATCACTGCCCAAATCTGCCGCAAAGAGGTAATTACCATCTTTTGAATACATCACACTATGAAGGTGTGGACTCTGTTGCCTGATTGAATCGGAACCCGATCCTTCGAAAGAAAACACAGATCTTGCTTGTGTGAGACTGCCATCGTTATTAACCTGGAATGATGAAATGCTGCCACCTCCATAATTTGCGGTATGTACATTTCTACCACTTTGGTCGATAGTAATATAACAAGGGCCACCACTTAGTGTAGGTTCAATATTAATTGGAGTAAGTGTGCCGCTTTTTTTGTTGAATGCAAATGAGTAGACTACACTACTTTTACCCTCCCCTACAGCATATACAAAATTCTCATCTGGACTGAAGGTTAAATATGATGGATTATCTGCCTCCACCATACTAATTGAGTCTGAACTGCCTGTATCTGTATTGAAACGATGTACATACACGCCTCTGCTACCTTCGTCTGATGTATAGGTACCTATAAGCAGGAACATCTCGTCGCTCGTTAAATCTGCAAGTTCTTCAGATTCTTTCGAATTATTTTCTTCTACTTCTTTCTCTGAACGATTACCGGTACAAGAAAGAAACATAGTTGCTGCTAGCCACATCAGTACTATTTTATTAAACATAAACAGTTGCTTTTTACTTTTTAATTAATACGAATGTAGTTAATAATTCTCACATTTGAAGTAACTTGAAAAAAAATACAGTTTTTATTTATGTTTATTTAAAAATAGATTTTTCATTAAAAGTTGCGAATAATGCATAGTCTGATTACTTTTGCACTGTTTTATAATTAATGCTATTAAACAAACTAAATATAATATGCTAACCAAAATTTTATCTGTAACCGGTCGTCCGGGTTTGTATAAACTAATTTCTACAAGCAAAAACATGAATATCGTTGAATCTTTAAATGATGGAAAACGTATTCCTGTATATATGCACGAAAAGGTTGTTGCTTTAAGCGATGTTTCTATATACACTAACGAGGGTGATACACCTCTGCGTGATGTTCTGAAAACAATTAAAGAAAAAGAAAACGGAAATAAAGTTGCTCTTAATTCAAAATCATCTGGCCAGGATTTTTTCAGTTATCTAGAAGAAGTACTTCCAAATTACAATAAAGAGAGTGTTTATGCTTCGGATGTAAAGAAAATAATTTCGTGGTATAATATTTTGATTGAAAATAACATCGACCTTGAAGAAGAAGTAAAAGAAGATGAGACTTCTGAAGAGGTTGCAAATGAAGACCAGAAAGATATTGATGGTAGCCAAAAATAAACAGGTTTGAACTTAAAAGATATAGTAACGCGTGCAGCTGCAGGCATTTTATACATTCTGTTTATCCTACTAGGGGTACTGGGAGGTAGATTCTCATTTGTAATAATATTTGGGACTATCTTGGGAATCAGTCTCTTTGAGTTTTACAGGAT
Organism: uncultured Proteiniphilum sp.; assembly: GCA_964478295.1. Taxonomy (GTDB): domain Bacteria; phylum Bacteroidota; class Bacteroidia; order Bacteroidales; family Dysgonomonadaceae; genus Proteiniphilum. The sequence continues at coordinate 2,098 of CAYZHS010000105.1, forward strand.
GATGGAAAAAGACACTTCTCATGCTATAAGCAAGATCTTCAATATAATAATGGGAATTGTTATTTTTTTATCGGTCTTTTTATATCTGGAGGGTATCTCACTTATAGCATTGCCAATATCTGTTCTACTTTATCTTTTAATTTTAATCTCTTCTGCAATATTTATTAGAAGGCAAGATATTATGCATGGAGTAATCTACTCTGGCTTTGGGCAGATTTATATAACTATGCCGTTGAGCCTTCTAATGTTTATGTCTTATTACTTTCCTGGCCAGCCTGGCAATGATGGTTATCATTATGCACCAGTACTGGCAATATTTGTGTTTATTTGGGTTAATGATACTGCTGCTTACTTTATAGGATCACTTATAGGAAAGAGAAAACTTATTGAGCATATATCTCCAAAAAAATCGGTAGAGGGGTTTATTGCAGGTGTATTTTTCACAATATTGGCTTCTCTGATTTTTGCAAAATTGTACGCAGATTTTTCGACGCTGTTTTGGATAGGTTTTGCAACAGTAATCGCACTGTTTGGTACATTGGGCGACCTGTTTGAGTCTCTTATTAAACGCACTAGCGCTGTGAAAGATTCCGGCAACCTTATACCGGGTCATGGAGGTATTCTCGACCGAATAGACAGCCTTCTGGTAGCTATACCAGCAATTTATTTATACCTTACTATTTTATCTTTGTTCTGATTAATTCTTAAGAACAAAATAATTAATACAAACGTTTTATTCATAGAAACACCTCTTTAAATTTGCCATAGGTAGGTAAACAAGTATCCTATCTATCACTTTCTAATTATATTAATTAGCAGCAAATGAAAAAAAAGCATATTGGAACAAATGCCGGCATTATATGGAATCTCTTAAACAATAAACAAAGTTGGAGTGCATCGCAAATCTGCGAAGAAACCGGATTGTCAGAAAAAGATGTTTACTGCGCTATAGGATGGCTTGCACGTGAAGACAAAATAGAAATAAGGGAAACTGATAATGATGAGGAGGATTTCTATCTAATAATAGAGTATTATTTTTAATGATAGAAATCAACCCCTCCATATTATTATTAACTATTACATAATTCCTTTTTCGCGTAAACGAAGCTGCCATTTCCATGCCGACTCCATTGTCTCTTCGATACTTTTTTCTGCTTTCCAACCAAGCACATTATTTGCCTTGTCGGGTTGAGCCCATATCTTTTCAATATCACCTTCGCGACGATTTACAATCTTATAGTTAAGACTTGTTCCAGAAACTTTTTCAAAAAGCCTTATTAATTCAAGTACTGAAACACCATTCCCTGTACCCAGGTTAAAAATCTCAACCTTTTCTTTTGATTTATTTTCAAGCATTCTTTCTATAGCTACCACATGAGCCTTTGCAAGATCTACAACGTTTATAAAATCACGAATACATGATCCATCGGGTGTGTTATAGTCATCACCAAAAACGCTCAACTGCTCTCTAATACCAATACCTGTCTGAGT
>CAYZHS010000105.1:3598-6856 GCA_964478295.1 uncultured Proteiniphilum sp.
ATATATGGCACCAGATTCTGAGGAACTCCTAAAGGTAATTCTCCAATTTCTGCAGATGGATGAGCGCCTATTGGATTGAAATATCGTAGTATGATACTTTTAACATCAGCTCCTGAATGAATAAAATCTTTAATTATCTCTTCATTTATCTGTTTACTGTTGCCATATGGAGATGCTGCCGGCTTAATAGGGGCATTCTCATCAATAGGGTTGTTGTCTGGCTCGCCATAAACAGTACATGATGAAGAGAAGACTATACCTTTTACTTTATGCTCGGGCATTAACTCAAGCAGGTTGATTAATGATACTATGTTATTACGATAGTACATTAAGGGTTTTTGCACAGACTCCCCCACTGCCTTACTTGCAGCAAAATGAATTATTCCATCAAACGAATGCTCACTAAATAGTGATTTTAGTGAATTCATATCTATACAATCCATATTGTAAAAGACAGGACGTATTCCTGTTATATTAACTATACCATCTAATACTCCTTCATTGGAGTTTGAGAGGTTGTCAATTATTACCACCTCATATCCGGCCTGTTGCAACTCAACAACAGTATGTGAACCTATATAACCGGTTCCACCAGTCACTAAAATCTTTTTACTCATATTTTTTATATCAATTAATTTCTTTTTCGTTTAAGCTTCAAATTTACAAAAAATAAAGCTTATTTACTTCTACAAATGTATTAGAAAGGAAGATACTATAACCCTTTAATTTTTTTTAGTATATTTGCTCGTCAAGAAAAATGGTGTTTTATAAGAAATGAAACTCAGTGTAAAAATTTATTACAATAAGCAAGATCTGCCTAAGATGGAAGATAGTAACTTCTTTCACTACACTTCCTCATTTAGCTGGTATAGCAATACGCCAACATATAAACCATTTATGTTAGTTGCATTTAAGGATGAAACACCAGTGGCAGCAATGTTCGCTATTATAATTCGCAGAAACAGATATCTGTACGGTTCAATATTTAAAAGATGTTTTATTTCGCAACAACCCTCTTTTTTTGACGACAGAATTCCGAAAATTGATTTGTTTAATCTGCTTATATCACGTCTTGTTGAAGAAGTTAAGAATAAAGTATTTTTAGTTCGTTACGATACACTTGGAAGTAGCATATTTGGCTATAAAGGCTTTAGAGAAAATCACTTTTACTCAGTAAAATGGATTAACATAAAAAACTCGCTGCAACGCAAAAGAAAAATATGGGATCAACTTTCCAATACAAGAAGAAATCAAGTGAATAAGGCAATAAAAAAAGGAGTAAAGATTGAAGAGTTTACTTCTGAAATAAATCTACCTGAAATTTACAAACTTATTGAAGATACGAATAACAAAAAGATTTCACGCAGGTTTCCTCCATTTGAATATTTTGAGAATTTCTTTCATCATTATATTTCAAACGGTAAAGGTAAGATTATATTGACTCGTTATCAGAATAAAATAATTGGAGGAGCGGTACTTGGCTTTGAAGGTAAAACAACAGTATATTGCTTATATTATTGGGGTAAAAGCAAGAGGTATAAAAACCTTAATCCTACAATCTTCACACTCTATTCTGCAATGGAGCTTGCAGAAGCTAAAGGGTTCAAGTTTTTCGACTATATGGACGTTGGTTTCTTAAATAATAATGCAGGACGATCGAGGTTTTTACTTCAATTTGGTGGTAAACCTATTGCAACCAGAAGATGGTACAGATATAACTGGGGGTTACTTAATTTCTTTGCAAATAAGATTTACGACTAATTTTTCTCAGGAGACATTGAATTGCTAACAAATGCTAATAAAATCGCCAAAATATTATTTTATTGCATTAATTACATTAAATATATTTAAACACATGCATTTTCTCTACAAAATATTTGGATTTTGTGGAAAATGCCTATATATTTGCATCGTGTTTTTCATGGTATTAGATTTAAGGTTAACAATGAAGATTGGTTGTCGTGAGACAACCATTCCTTTTTTATATATGTACACCAACTAAAGATATGAATCAGATCACAAAAATCTGTTATCTATATTTATTCCACAATTCTGAATAGATAATTTCCTTTGTTTTATTTATCAATTCAGGAATATCCTCTTCACTAACTCCCTCTGTTGATATTGGCTCATGAATTACAAGTTCTAATTTACCTGGCTTGAGATTAAATGTACCCCTTTTAAGCACATCAAAAGGTCCGTTTATAGTAATTGGCACAATTGGAAGTTTCTCTTCTAGAGCTATGTAATAGGCACCCTTTTTAAATTGCTTCATCTTTCCTGTAAGTGTTCTTGCACCTTCTGGAAAAATAATAATTGATACTCCACCTTTGACTTTAGAAATTGCTTCTTTAAGTGTGATAGCTCGTGTTGTGGGACTTGTATTATTTACAAAAACGTGACCTGCCATTTTTGAGGCATATCCAACTAATGGAATATTGCGCAGACTGTGTTTTTGCATCCATATTATGTTGTGATTTAAGAAACCGTATGTGAGAAAAATATCATAAGCACCCTGATGGTTTGCGACAAATACATAGGATTTGCTGGGGTCCAGGTTTTCATGACCTCGGGTTCTAACTCTGCACAATGATAACCAACAAGTTATCCTCGACCACCATTTTGCAGGATAGTAACCCCAGGTTTTACTACCAAATATTGGGGCCATAATCATAACGATTAAAGCCGTTAATATTGTTGTTACGAGAAAGATTGGAACAAAAATGAACCATTGATATATTAAACGCAATATATTTTTCACAACTACACTTAATTCGATAAACATTTCACAAATATAAAAAGAAACATGATTACTTTATGGCAAAATGAGAGTTATCGCAATTTTTATCTCAAATAATTTCCTTGTTTGTTGAATTTTGTGTTTATTTGTGTTACGAAATCAATTACAAAATATTATATTTTACACACATGAAAGAATTTGCAAGATACATTGGCGTGTTGGTGATGCTAGTTGGCGTTGCTATTTTAATTGTACCATTTTTTATGGGTACCACTAGCAATACTAATCTAATAGTTGGAATGGCCTTGGTTGTAAATGGTATGCTAGGTCATATCTATGTTAACAACATGAAGAAAGGAAGCGTAATAAGTAAAGCACTTTGGGCATTGATTCTACTAATAGTGCCATTTTTTATCTATCACTTTGCAAAAAAGGCTGCTTACACAGAAAGTGAAATTGCTGCTTATAACTAAGAAAATTATTAACTGTATTATGTAAGCAAAGAAAAAATTACCCTG
>CAYZHS010000106.1:0-5765 GCA_964478295.1 uncultured Proteiniphilum sp.
TCCTCCTGTTCTGTAAAGTTACTACAATTGTTGTTTTTCAATCATTAATTACTTTTCCTAACACCACTTTCCTCTAATAATAAACTAGTTGAACTGTAAATTGTGCTGCGTTTCTTTTTCTAATTTATATTTGGTGAATATCAAATTACAGATAGGGCGTTTTATCTGAACTTTTGTTTCTTTGCATCTCCTGTGAAGAAAATAAAGTCTCTGCTATATTTTAAATAAAACTGTTCATGAACAGTTGTTTCATTCTTTTCTGCCTGATAAATTGTTTAAATTTGTATCTAATAAAAATCAATCATACAAAAAATCATCATGATTCCTTTCCTCAATAAAGTAGCAAAGCTTTTCTTTTCTAAGTATGCTTCAGAAATACACAAACATACTTTTGTATTTCCAAACAGACGTGCATCCATGTTTCTCAGTAAATATCTGGCTGAGATTACCAACAAGCCGCTTTTCTCACCTACAATGATTACTATACAAGAACTCTTTACATCTATCTCACCATACCGACTAGCCGATAGAATTGAGATGTTAGTTATATTGTATAAACACTTTAAGAGGATAAGTGGTTCAGAAGAGAGTTTTGATGATTTTATATTCTGGGGCGAGATGCTGCTCAACGATTTTGATGATGTAGATAAGTATCTGGTTGATGCGGAACAGCTTTTTGTGAATGTTCATGATTTCAGATCTCTCGACGATGATCTTACCCATCTCGATGAAAATCAAATTGAGGCAATGCGTCGTTTCTGGAACAACTTTATGCCTGTAGAAGGAAACGATACTAAAGAGAAATTTCATGAAACCTGGAAGATTCTTCTTGAGTTGTATAACTCGTTGAGAAGTGAATTGCATGAAAAAGGAATTGCATATGAAGGAATGATATTTAGAGATGTGGCAGAAAGAGCAGGTAAAAATGAGATAGCCAACATAGACGAAGAAAGCTTTATATTTGTTGGATTCAACCTGTTAAGTCCCTCCGAAAGCAACCTGCTAAAACATTTGAAAAACAGAGGTGTTGCAGATTTCTACTGGGATTACGACTCCCCGCTTATTCACGACGAATTAAACCGTGCATCATTCAGAGTTAAGGATAATTTGAGAATGTTTCCTTCAAAGTATGATTTAGATGGTTGCGATAACGAAATCAGAAGTAAAATAGAACTTATTGGAGTTCCCTCAGGGGTGGGGCAGGCTAAGCATGTTTCAAAAATAATAACCGATCTTATTAATAGTAAAGAGATTGCAGACCCCAACGAGGCAATAAACACTGCAATTGTACTTCCCGATGAGACTCTTTTGCTGCCTCTGCTTTATTCAATTCCTGATGAGATAGGAAAGATAAATGTTACAATGGGTTATAGTTTATCTCACTCATCCGTAGCAGGACTGGTTGAGCATATATCGCTACTGCAACAGAATCAGCGTAAATGGAATAATGAAGTCGCGTTTTATCATCGCTATGTGAAGGCTATATTAAATCACCCTCTCATCATTTTATCATCGAAGGAGAAAGCAGAAAAACTGCAAGAGCATATTTTAAAACACAACAGGGTTGTTGTTCCTGTATCTGAGATAACCGATGATGCTCTACTTAAAAAGATTTTTACTCCGGTTACGCAATGGAGCGATATCTCATCATATTTGCACGAGATATTATCATATATCTACAATACCCTCACCGATATTAAACATAGCGACGAGGGAGCTGAGGAGATGAAAAATATTAATCACTACGATCTGGAGAGAGAGTTTATTGTTCAGTATTATAAAACTATAACTAGTTTGGGCGACCGCCTAAGTGATGTTACTGCTATGTCGGTTGATACTTACTTCAGAATGCTGCGAAAGCTTGCTCGTGGCATAAGTGTGCCATTTAGTGGTGAGCCTCTTTCGGGTTTGCAGATAATGGGGGTGCTCGAAACCCGTACTTTAGATTTTGATAATCTGATTATATTATCGATGAACGAAGGGGTATTTCCCTTAAAGAAGGCCACAAACTCTTTCATCCCGTTTACTCTCAGAAAAGGTTTCAGTCTTCCCACTTATGAGTTTCAGGATAGCGTATATGCCTACCATTTCTATCGGATGATAAGTCGTGCCAAAAACGTATATATGCTCTATGATACTCGCACAGAAGGGATGCAGACAGGTGAAGTGAGCCGCTATTTCTATCAGCTTAAATATCTGTATCACAATTTATTTGATATATCAGAGAGGGTAGTTACCTATGATGTTTCTGCTCCGGTTACCACTCCGGTTCTAGTCGAGAAAACCCCTCACGTAATTAGTCTGCTCAACAGCTTCAGAGAAGGAGGGGAGAAGTCGCTTTCGGCTTCACATATAAACAATTATATCGATTGTCCGCTTAAGTTTTATTTTACTGCAATCGAGGGGTTATCCGAAGAGTCGGAGGTACAAGAGTCTGTTGAGGCAGACGTTTTTGGCACAATATTTCACAAACTGATGGAGGACATCTATAAGCGCTTTGATAATATAGATGTAACACCAGATGCATTGAATACAATTATAAGAAACGACTCATACTTGAATGATTTACTCGAAAAGGCATTTTCTAAGTACTTCTTTAAAGATGATAAGAACATACGTCAGCTGCAGGGACAATATTATCTTATTGGCGAAATTCTTAAGAGTTATGTAAAGCAGACGCTTAAGGTTGACTTACAATCTGCTCCGTTTAGGTATATCGCTTCTGAGTTTAGAATCAATAAACCGTACAAGATTAATGGTGCATTAACGGTCAACTTTAAAGGTAGTATAGATAGGATCGACAGGGTGGGCGATTTAGTTAGAATTATTGATTATAAAACTGGTACAGGTGAAACAAGTTTCAAGGATATAGATCAGCTGTTCGATTCTTCAAAAGATAAACGTCCATATCAAATACTGCAGGTTTTTGTATATGGACTCTTCTATTATCTTCAGAATCCCGATATTCATATATCTCCAGCAGTATATTATCTGCGGTCCGTTTTTAAAGATTTCGATCCAAGAGTAAAAATTGATAAAGAATATATCAGCGATGTCTCAAAATACCTGCCGGAGTTTACAGCAAAGTTCAATGGAGTAGTAGAAGAGATATTCAACCCTTCGGTACCATTCACACAAACACTAAATAATAAAAATTGTCAGTGGTGTACTTTCAAAGAGTTGTGTAATAAATAGGTTTATTACATAACTACTCTTGTTTGAAATCTGCGGGGAATGTAACTTTATATTTGATAGTTCCATCCAGTTGATGCAGCCATGTATCAAATTCTCTTTTATCTTCTTTAAGCAATACAACCCTAACTCCGTTCATTACAGGTTTAGGGGTATAAGTAGTGGTCCATCCGCTAAAGTGTCCATAGGCCAGTGCAATATTGTAATAGTCTACTATATAGTCGTTCACATGATCGTGCCCAACAAATGTTCCCATTACATCCTGCATCTCTTTCATTGCAAGAAACATTCCCGAATTTAACTCCGAGGGGCACTCATCCTCTTTTCTTACACCATATCTGATGTTCTTTTCATCATCAAATGCAGTACGGTATTCGGGAAGAGGAATATGAAAATAGGCCAATGCAGGCAGCGGTTTAAAGTTGTTCTTTATAGTGTATTGAAGGCTCTGTTTTTTATACCACTCAATTTGTTCGTTTGTAATCCATGCATAACCACCAACACCATCAACTGACGAATATGCACCCGAATCGAAGCAATAGATAAGAGCGGCTACATTTAAATTATGTTTGTGGTTGTATACCGGAATTACATCATTAAGCACTCTTCCTCCAATATTGTTTATTGTATTTACATTAAATTTATATGATGTTATTCTCTTGGCCAGCTCTTCGCGGGAAACACCATTTTCATGATCGTGATTACCAAGTGTTACAGCAAAAGGAATACCTTTTTCTATCACAAATTTAGTTATATCATCCCATCCTTCAACAGTTCCGGTAACTATGTCACCCGAAAACACTACCAAATCGGGTTTCTCAGCATCCAAAACTTTTGGAATTAAAATCAGGGTTGTATCTGATTTATGATTCCCTTTAAAGTAATGCATATCTGTAAACTGCATAATCTTAAACTCGCCATTTTGGTTGAAGGTCAACTTCTGAGCTTGCAAAAGATTACTTAAGCTTATTGCTATGATTATTAATATTGCTCGTGTAAAATTGTATGTTTTCATAATAAAAGAGTTTAACTGTTTATTGCATATCTACTGATATAAAACTGGCAAGCGTTTCATTGCCTTTCTTTATCAACAAAGTGTCGTTGTTTATTGTATAGTTATCGCAATCTTCCAATACTTTAAGAAAGTCTTGCTCGTAATTCACATCAATACAAGCCATGCGTGTTGTTGCAATTTGCGAGAAACTTATTTCTCCATCCTTACCAGAATATGAGCTAGTCTCAAAAGATCCCATTAAATTATTGCAGCCGGTATTACCTGCAACTCTATTATCCTCCTTATTTAAAGTTATAAAAGGCTCTTTTCTATCACTATTTTCATCTGTTGTAATTTGTTTTCCATTTAGCTCTACCAACTTCCAGTGGTTGTCAACAATTACATAGTCCTCTGCATGTTTACTGTTCTGTTTGCTTATAGACTCAATTTCTGTAGTTGAGCTCTCCGATTTGCCCGACTGTTTTCCGGTGTTGCATGATGACAGAGCAACTGCTAACACAACTGCAAACACAATAAATTTTATTGTAGCTTTTTTCATATATACTATAATTTTCTTTTTGTTTTTGTATTATTAGATATATTTTATTTTTCTGATTTTGACTCTTTTATCTTTCTGAATATAAGATATAACGATGTCAGCAGCATAATTAACAGTGCAGAATAGGCAATACTATCAGTTACTTTTATACTTTTTGGTTCAAACCTGAACTCGACAGTATGCTTCCCTTTTGGTATGGGTAAAGCGCGGAGAGTGTAATTTGCACGAATCATTTCAGCTGGTTGTCCGTCAATACTTATTTGCCACCCTTTGGGGTAGTACACCTCCGAGAAAAGTGCAAGTTCATCTTTCCTGGCATCCACATCATATATCAGATAATCTGAGTCGTAGTCCACCAGGTTTATAGTTGAAGGTGCCGCTCCTGTAGTTGAGTCAACTGCAGAATCCAAATTAAAACCAGCTAGTGCAGATTCAAACTTCTTGTCTGCTACTGCTACACATTTTAAATCGATATTGGAAAGTGCCTCAATCTCTTCGTCGGCATTATTTGCAAATACAATCTTATTCACAAACCAGGCATTACCCATTGCATGCGGATTTTCTACCGGAATAGTTGAACCATTCTGTGCAGGCATAATAATCCATTTGGCATTGAGCATGTTCAGAACTTTAAACTGCTCAGCATCAACCGAGTCTAACTGTCCCTGTGTATTATATATATCCTGCTGCAGTGCAATCATCTCTTTTGTAATATGCACATCAATAATATCCTGATACCTTCTAAGTTTAGCAGCATGATAACCACCAATTACATTATGCCAGTAGGGTGTGATACCATCGTTGAAGGTGCTGGTTGCCATGTTTAAAACTCTGTAATACTTTGTTGTGTCTTGTAAAATATATTCGTCAGTTGCAGTTCTCGAGAACATCTGCTGCTGGTCGGTTTTATTTATAAAGTCCGAATCATTCAGATATCTCTTGTTTACACCCCACATATCACCAATACAGATTACAATTATTATCGCAACAAGCCATTCTGCTTTAATCTTATTCTTAATA
>CAYZHS010000106.1:5775-6856 GCA_964478295.1 uncultured Proteiniphilum sp.
ATAAACAGCCACAGCATTGCAGCACCTGCAACAATAATAAAGAAGCTTCTCCATGCATCTGCTGTAAACATAGAGACCCTCATATCGGTAAGGTTTGTCAGGAAAGGTTGTATATGTTCAGCCGGCAATGCTTGTGAGAATGCCTGCATCTCTGATGATGAGATATATGAAGAGAAAAATACCTTAGGAGCAATAGCAAATAAAAGAGCGAAACCACCAGTAATACCCAGACTGATATAAAGAGGCTTCATGTTGTTTTTTAATGTGTCGGGATTGCTTATAAGCTCTTTAAGCGCCAATACTGCAAGTAGCGGTATACTAAACTCAGCAACAACAAGTATAGACGAAACAGCTCTAAACTTGTTATACATAGGTATATAGTCGATAAAGAAGTCGGTAAGTCCCATAAAGTTTTTACCCCATGATAGCAAAATGGAGAAAACTGTTGCTGCAAGCAGAGCCCATTTAACCGGACCCTTAACTATAAATAATCCCAATATAAAAAGAGTAAGTATAAATGCACCCACATAAACCGGTCCCGAAGTACCCGGCTGCTCACCCCAGTACTGACCAATCTGTTGATATATCTGTTGATATTCAGGTCGCGCTTTACTCATTGCCTTCTCATTCTGAGAGAGAGGTACCGATGCACCTCCTTTAGTGTTTGGCACCAACAGAGTCCATGTCTCTCCAATACCATAACTCCATGCTGTTATATAATCGCGCTCAAGACCATTGTCTGTTTTATTGCCATCGTTGTGGTGGGTGAGTTCCGACTTGCCTCTCATTGTCTCTTTTGAGTATTCATATGTATGATAAAGATTACTCAGGTTTGCCGATACTCCTATTATTCCTGCAATAAGCAAAACAGTTGTTGCCTTCATAAAATCAGTAACTTCTTTTTTCTTTATTGCATCTATAAAAAAGGCAATTACCATAAATAGCATCACAAACAGGAAGTAGTAACTCATCTGAAAGTGATTAGATGAAATCTGGAATGCTACAAAAATCATGAAGATTAAACCGCCCAGTATATATTTCTTGCGATAAACATATACCAATCCGGCAATTGTTGGTGGAA
>CAYZHS010000107.1:0-6851 GCA_964478295.1 uncultured Proteiniphilum sp.
AGGTTTTATGGTGTTGGACGCTTTTGCAAAAGCGTCCAATGCTGTTTTTGAGGATAAGCGTTATGGTTTTATTTCGCAAATGCGACTTAAGAATAAATCTTTGATTTTATTAAAACCATCAACCTTTATGAATCTTAGTGGTAATGCAATCCGTTATTGGATGCAAAAGGAGAAGATTAGTAATAAAAATCTATTGGTAGTAGTTGATGATCTGGCATTGCCTTTTGGTACACTTAGGTTGAAATCTAAAGGCAGCGACGCAGGACACAATGGTTTGCGACATATACAAGGATTGATTGGTCAGAATTACCCTAGATTGAGATTCGGTATAGGTAGTGATTTTCCTCGTGGATCACAAGTCAATTATGTACTTGAAGAGTTCTCTGATGAAGAGAAGCTTAAGTTGCCTGAGAGAATTGAATCAGCATCAGAAATAATATCTAGTTTTTGTCTTGCGGGTATCGATATTACAATGAATCAGTTCAATAACAAGTAGAAAAGATTTATGCCAATTGATAGAAATGGAAGAAGTAAGAATTGATAAATGGTTGTGGGCAGTTAGAATCTTCAAAACCCGTACTCTTGCTGTTGAAGCATGTAAGAAGAATCGTGTAATGATAGGCGATGTGTCAGTGAAGGCTTCCAGAACAATAAGAGTGGGTGATGTAGTTCAAGTTAGAAAGCCACCTGTTATATTCTCTTTTAAAGTACTAAAGTTGGCTGACAAACGAATGGGTGCTAAGCTAGTTCCCGAGTTTATGGAGAATGTAACAACGCCCGATCAGTATGAGATACTCGAACTTAACAAAATAAGTGGTTTTGTAGACCGTCAAAGAGGTACTGGTCGTCCAACCAAGAAGGAGCGTCGAGATCTTGAAGATTTTACAGAAGTATTTAATTTTGATGATTTCGACTGGGGAGATGATTAATAAATCTTGTTGTCGGTTTTATTGAACACCGGCACAATAGAAATGCTGTTCTGAGTTAAACAATACTTTACATCACCTTCTGCATGATTATCGATAAGTCGCTGATAATGATCACTAACTTTTATATATTCATCTAAGTTGTCTTTTACCCTGAGCCACAATTCGTAGGTCATTCTTATTGAATCAGAGTCTAATTTAATATTACCCTTTTCTATTAGCTTTTCAGCTAAAGCTCCACCAAATAAAGTGTCCTCAATACTTATTCTGTTATTCCATCCTGCACATAGTATAACCACTCTTTCAGCACTATTTAAACATCTCTCGGTTACAGCATCAATATTAGGGAATGTGCCAATCAAAAGCTCCCTGCAGTCTCTTGCTACCTCGATTGCTCTGGTGCCGTTGGTTGTGGTAAATACAATTTCCCTTTCTTTAACCTTTTCCTCTGTGTAGTCAAGCGGAGAATTGCCAAAATCTGCAAATTCGCATCTTTTTGTATTTCTTTCAGCTCCCACAAGATACCCCTTTGATTTATAGTCTTTTGCCAACTCACTGTTAGATACAGGAATAATTGCCGAAGCACCATTGTTCAGCATAGTACACATAGTGGCAGATGCTCTGAATACATCTACAACAATAACAGTATCATTCTCAGATTTATAATATTGATATAATGCAGGAGAAGGACAGAGATCAAGTTTCATAAGCTCTTTTTATGCAAATATACCATTTAAATTGATAAATGTTTATCTTTGCACATCATATGATACAGGTAATGAGTGAACGGAAATTAATCTTGGCTTCTAACTCTCCGAGACGTAAAGAGTTGCTATCGGGTCTTGATTTTGAATATGAAACAAGAGTTATTCCCGATGTGGATGAGTCTTATCCCGACTCGATCCCACTTGAGGAGATTGCTGTATACATAGCCGAAAAGAAGGCATCAGAATATATTAAAGAGCTTAAAGATGGTGAGTTGCTTATAACAGCCGACACAGTTGTTTTGCTTGAGAATAAGATTTTAGGTAAACCAGTCAACGAAGAAGAGTCTGTTTCAATGTTAAAAGCTCTTTCGGGTAAAACTCATAAAGTAATAACAGGGGTTTGTCTTACCTCAAGACAAAAACAGGTTAGTTTCTCCGATTTTGCCAATGTTACATTTGGTCAATTGAATGATTCAGAGATTAACTACTATGTTTCGAAATACAAGCCATTCGATAAAGCAGGAGCATATGGAGTGCAAGAGTGGATAGGATATGTAGCAGTAGAGAGAATTGAAGGTTCATATTACAATGTAATGGGATTGCCTGTCTTTAGGTTATATAAGGAGTTGAAAAACTTTTAAGTAAAAATAACGAGTCATTTTACATCATTAATTAGAAAACTATGCTTACAGTAGAAAAAATTGGAGGCACTTCAATGTCTCAGTTTCAAGATGTATTACAAAATATAATTAAGGGCGACCGTAAAGGCGACGATTTATATAACCGCATTTTTGTGGTTTCAGCATATAATAATGTTACCAATTGGTTATTAGAGCATAAGAAGACCGGAGAGCCGGGTATTTACAATAAATTTCTTAATGGAGAAGATTATAGCAGTGCGTTAGATTCGTTTTGCCAGCGTTTACTCCTTATAAATGATGGTTTTGCAGATTATGGTCTAGATCTTAAAGAGGCGCGAGATTTCATTCGCTTTCGTGTAGATCAGGCAAAAACGTTATTATACAGCTTGGGTAAAGTGCTAGCTTCGGGTTATGTAAATCGCACAGATATACACCTGGCTGCACGCGAAATTCTTGCATCTATAGGAGAAGCACATTCAGGTTGGAACTCGGTAAATATTCTAAACAACAACGGAGTAAATGCACGATTTGTAGATTTATGTGGATTTAACGATAATGAGCCCCTTACAATAGATGAGCGAATTCATAAAGAGTTTAAAGATATCGACTTCAGTAAAGTTTTATGTATAGTAACAGGTTATACTAAAGGTACTGAGGGTATTATGAGAGCATTCGATCGTGGGTACAGCGAAGTGACGTTCAGCAAAATTGCAGTTGAAGTAAAGGCCGACGAAGCGGTGATTCATAAAGAGTATCACCTTTCAAGTGCAGACCCAAAGATTGTTGGAGTCGAAAACAGTATACCGGTTGGTCACACAAACTATATCATAGCCGATCAGCTTGCAGATATTGGCATGGAGGCAATTCATCCAAAAGCAGCAAAACCACTCGAGTTAGCCGGAATTGATATTAGAATTAAAAATACTTTTGAGCCTAACCATCCTGGAACAATTATTTCTTCCGATTATATATCACCAGAGCCAAGAGTAGAAATTGTTTCAGGGTCCAGAAAAGTTATAGCTATTGAAGTGCACGACCCAATGATGGTTGGTGAAGTAGGATTCGATGGGCGAATAATGGATTATTTTGTAAGGTATGGAGTTAGCTACATATTAAAATCTACTAATGCAAACTCTATTACTATGGTTGTTTGGGATAACGACAAAAGTAAGGAACTGATAAATGTTTTAAATGACAACTTTTATCAAGTTTCATCAATACCTATGGCTATTGTTTGTGTTATGGGAACAAACATTGCACTACCCGGATTTCTGTATAAAGCCGCTAAAGCTCTATACGAAAAAGGTGTAAATGTCGAGAGTTTCGCACAGTCGCTTATGCAGGTAAATATGCAGTTTGTAATAAAACGAGAACACTACGAAGATGCAGTTATAGCTCTTAACGATGCTCTATGCATTTAATCTTCATCATAAGTCTGATATAAGAAGTCGTTATAAGGAAAGCGGGTAATGTGAATATCCTTCGCCTTTTCATAGATAAGATCTTTTAGAGCGTCGATATTCTCTTTTTCTATTGCAGAGATAAAAATGCAGTTTTCTTTCATTTTGCTTATCCAGCTTTGCTTTAGATCTTCTAATGTGTAGTTTTCCCGCTTTTTAGGGGTTAAATCATCCTCATCTTTTTCGGTGTAACTAAAGGCATCTATTTTGTTAAATACCAGAATTGTAGGCTTTTCTGTGTCGTCAATTTCAAATAGGGTTTTCTCTACCACCTCAATTTGTTCTTCAAATGCAGGGTGAGAAATGTCTACAACATGAAGTAATATATCAGCCTCCCTCACTTCGTCTAGAGTCGATTTAAAAGACTCAACAAGATGAGTGGGGAGTTTTCTTATAAAACCAACTGTGTCTGAAAGCAAGAAGGGGAGGTTGGCTATTGTAACCTTTCTCACAGTAGTGTCGAGAGTAGCAAATAGCTTATTCTCTGCAAATACTTCACTCTTGCTTAAAAGAGTCATTAAGGTAGATTTACCCACGTTTGTGTAACCCACAAGAGCAATACGCACAAGTTTACCTCTATTCTTTCTTTGAACAGTTTTTTGTCTATCAATATCTTTCAGTTGCTGTTTTAGTCTTGATATTTTGTCAAGGATAATACGACGGTCGGTTTCTAGCTGAGTTTCCCCCGGACCTCTCATAATAGTTCCTCCACCGCCTCGTTGTCTTTCAAGGTGAGTCCACATTCTTGTAAGTCTTGGCAGAAGATATTCATATTGTGCTAGTTCAACCTGCACTTTAGCGTGAGCAGTTTTTGCCCTCATCGCAAAAATATCAAGAATAAGGCTAGTCCTGTCCATTATTCTTATTTTGAGCACCTTCTCAATATTGCGCAACTGTCTGGCCGAAAGTTCATCATCAAAGATTATTACCCCAATTTCATTCTCTTCATCTTTAATATACTCCTCAATCTCCTCCAGCTTACCCTTGCCAACAAATGTAGCAGTGTTTGGTGATTCAAGTCGCTGCATATAACGCTTGTTGGGCACTAGTCCCGCTGTTTCAGCTAGAAAGGCCAGTTCATCAAGGTATTCATTTACCTTTTCTTCGTTCTGCTCAGGTGTGATAAGTCCCACCAATACAGCGTTCTCGTTTTTTATCTCTTGATTTATAAAATCTTTCATATATTCAATAATTTACCTGGAGGTATCAGAACCAAAAACCAAAGCCTGCCATAAAAAGCACTTGTGAATAATCTTTTAAAAACTGATATTTGAGTTCGAAGTTAGCTCTCACCCTATATCCAATGTCATGTTGAAAGCCCAGTCCTAAGTTTACACCTGGTCGGTGTTTAGCTTGCGACTTCAGTTCAATATCTATCTGCTCAGCATCTGCATTAAACTCCCATTTGGAGTAGTGAATCCCTGCTATAGGGTAAAGTGAGGCTGTTATTGAAACAGGAATAATGTAATGTGCATCTGCATCAATCATCCACATATTCGTGCCTTTCCTCTCTAGGAAATAGGTAAATGATGGAGCTATCCTAACATTATTTGTTCTGTAGTAATGAATATGCATACCTGCGCCCAAGCTATTTATCTCAGTGGCATAACCTGTTTGCAATCCTATGCCAAAAGTACCCTCAAATTGTGCAAACACATTGGGTAAACTAAACATTAAGAAAACAGCAATAAGTAATGCATATTTTTTCATTTCAATTCTTTTAAGCAACAAATTTATGCTAAATCTTCATATTATCATGCCACTACCCAGGCACAATTTACCATTGCTATCGTAAATAACTCCAAACTGACCTGCTGCAATACCTTGCACAGGCTCATGAGAACGAATTTTATACATATCCCCAATCCTGGATATATAGCCCTTAGTAAATTCAGGAGTATGTCTTATTTTAAATGTAATTTCCTTTTCATCTTCAAAATCACCCCATATATCGTTGGTTATAAACTCAAATCCTTGTAAGTTTATAATATCACCATATTGATGCTTCGTGTCGTATCCTTTAGATACGTAAATGATATTTCTGTTTACATCTTTTTTAATTACAAACCACGGACCACCACTCAGTCCCAGCCCTTTCCTCTGTCCAATTGTATGAAACCAATAACCCTGGTGTTTACCTAAAATATTGCCGGTTTCCAATTCCACTATAAGTCCCTCTTTTCTGCCAAGATAGCGCTCAATAAATTCGTTGTAATTTACTTTTCCGAGGAAACATATACCCTGGCTATCTTTCCTTTTTGCAGAAGGGAGGTTTTGTTCTAATGCAATATTTCTAACCTCCGATTTCATTAAATTCCCAATTGGAAACATAAGTTTCGAAACCTGCATATAACTTATCTGACCAAGAAAATAGGTTTGGTCTTTAATTGGGTCTTTAGCAGTAGAGAGCCATGTAAGTCCATCTTTCTCAGTAGTTGTAGCGTAGTGACCTGTTGCAATTTTATCAAAATTAAGACCCCATTTCTGTTCAAAAACACCAAATTTTATCAATTTGTTGCACATCATATCGGGGTTAGGCGTTAACCCTCTTTTAACAGAATCTATTGTATATTTAACCACTGTATCCCAATATTCTTCGTGCAGAGATACAATTTCAAATCTACAACCATATTTCTTTGATACATAAGTTACAATTTCAATATCTTCTTCAGATGGGCAGTCTATGTACCCATCCTTATCTTCCATTCCTATTTTAATATAATATATGGTAGGATCGTAGCCCATCTCCTTAAGCTGATGCACAACAACCGAACTGTCTACTCCACCTGATACTAATGCTGCAATTTCCATTCTTTCGTTGATTTTGAGGTGCAAAGGTAATCAATTCTGTTGAAATCTTGAAAAGCAAGCAACTACCTGAACTGAATAATGAGTCGTCGAAATTTATTTTTATTATAATTAAAACAGGAGTATCAAAAAAAATAATAGTATCTTTACATTTTCGGTATAGTCCTTTTTGAATCGGAATGATTCGGTTGTTAAGGATTAAAGCTGAGACTACTACAGCACCCGTTCCCCGAAGAGAGTTCGGGAATTAATTTGAGAAATGAAAAATGATATATATAAATGACTTACAGATGGAATTATTCAACCCTA
>CAYZHS010000108.1:0-6770 GCA_964478295.1 uncultured Proteiniphilum sp.
ACTTCTCATTCCATTTGTATTTGGAATGTTGTTTATAATACCACCTCAGGTTTATATAGAAAGATTGGCAAACAATCAGTTCGATGGAAATTATTTTCAATTTTGGCCAAATAAAGCTTTTGTAGGTACTTACCCCGAAGGTAATATCAGCTGGCACCACCTTTGGTTTATTTTATATCTTTTTTTGTTCTCGTTAGCATTAACTCCCCTATTCTTGAAAATAAAATATGGAATTTCTAAAAATGAAAGTGTATGGTTTAAAGTAAACAATAAGATGAAAAGGACTTTTTCGAAGCCAATTGGTTTGTACTTATTTGTAGTTCCTCTATTTATATGGAATTTAATACTATAACCTTATTTTCCAAGTACTCATGCCTTGATTGGAGATTGGTTTACTATTACAAGTTCTATATCTCTATTTCTATTCGGATACATTTTAATAACCGTGAAAGATGTTTTTTGGGATACAGTAGATATAAATCGCAGGATTTTTTTAATAGTTGGTATTTTAAGTTTTTCAATAATGTTTTTCACTGTGTCTAATTTTGATGATTCTTACATCAGACACATTATCGAGTCAGTTTTTAAAGTTATAAATCTATGGTCGTGGATATTGGCACTATTTGGCTATGCTGCCAGATACCTCAACAGCAACAGTAAAATATTAAGTTATTCCAACCAGGCTGTTTATCCCTTCTATATACTTCATCAGACAGTGATAATTATCATTGGCTATTACTTAATTGATAAAGATTGGCAACCGGCAATAAAAGCATCAATATTAATAGCCGGCACTTTTGGTATTTCTTGGTTGTTATATGAATTTTTAATCAGTAAGTGGAGACTCGTTAGACCATTATTTGGTTTGAAGAACTCTAAATAAGACTATAAAAGTGAATTATAATATCAACAAAACAGCTTAACTATACCATACCCTCCAACAACAAGCCAAATAAACAGCAACAAAGCTAGTATAAATGGTTTGATACCCGATTGTTTAAACTGTTTGAAGTTTGTTTCTACCCCCAAGGCTGTCATAGCCATAGTTAAAGCAAAGTCATCAGCCATATTAATTCCATCAACAACTCCTTGAGGAAGTATGTTAAGCGAATTAAAACCAATAGCTACAAGAAAGCCAAATGCAAACCATGGTATAGTAATCTTAGACATTTTGCCTGGCAAACCATTTTTTTTCTTGTTTTTTGCACTTACAAGAAAACTTAAAACAAGCAAGAACGGAGCTAATAAGATCACTCTAATCATCTTCACAATTACTGCATTTTGGGCAATAACTATATCGTTAACAGCATTACCTGCACCAACTACATGAGCAACTTCATGAATTGTAGCTCCAATATATACACCCATTTGCTGCGAGTTCAAATCGAGCCATCCTAATTTGTACATCAATGGATATAAAAACATTGAAATTGTTCCAAAAACAACAACAGTTGATACAGCTATAGCAGTTTTGTGAGGTTTATTTTTTAAAACTGGTTCCGTACCTAGTATTGCTGCAGCACCACATATAGCACTACCTGCCGAAGTAAGAGTTGTTAGATGGGTGTCTAATCTCAGCATACGTCCAAAAATATAGCCTAATAGCAATACACTAATAACCATTGTTATATCCACTAAAATGGCCGATGCTCCTACTGCTAAAATATGCAGAAAAGTGAGTCTGAAACCATAAAATATTATTGCAGCCCGCAGTACCTGCTTACTACAAAACAGTATACCCGGCACCCAATCATCGGGAACTCTTTTGCGTAAAGTGTTTCCAAAAATCATACCTAAAATAATACCAACAATAAGGGGACTGAGAGATAAATTTTTTACAAATGGCACTCTCGAAATCAGAAGTGCTACTATTGATAATGATACAATTAGCATAATCCCTTTAAAAAAGGGAACTTTATTTTTTAACATGTTGTGTAGTTTGTTTGAGTGCAAATTTAACAAATTCGTAGTTAAGTACTCTCTATTTACCCTCTGTTAACGTTAATGCAACAGTTTTAACTCTACACTGTTTTTAAGGTAGATATTGCAGCTCAGAACTTATGCTATCATTATTCTGTAGATAGTCAAGACTATACTGGAATAGTATATCGTTCACGCCATTGCTTGGGACTGCATTTCATTTCTTGAGTAAAAGCTCTTCCAAATACTGATATGGAACTAAACCCCGACAATTCGGCTATTTCTGTAATTTTCAAATCTGCTCTGGTAAGCAACAATCGTTTACTTTCTTCTAAACGGTAACGCATCACAAACTGATAGAAACTCTCTCCGTAACCTTCGTTAAACAACCTTGAAAGATAGCTTCTGTTGAGTGGTAGAATCTCCATAGCATCAAACAACTTAAAATCTTTGCGTAAATAAGGTTTCTCGGTCAACATCCACTCCTCAAGTTTAGCCTTATAACCTGGCAATTTATCTATGAATGGCTTATTGGTTGATGTAATGCAGTCCGCTACGAGAAAAAAATCATCTTCATTCTGCATAACCTCTCTAATTTGAGCAAACCTTTCGTTCATCCCTTCTTTAAAATAATTATTAGGATATGGACTCTTCCTAAATAATACACGATAGAAACCATAAAGAAAGAATACCAGGAATATAATACTGTGCATTAACACACTACGAATATTATTACTAAAAACAATTACCAGACATGATAGTGTAATCACCGTATTGGCAAAAATATAATCACCCAACCACTTAGCATCGATGTTTTCCATAGATGCAAAATTATTTTCACACCACTCAGTATAATTTTTGCGATATCGAAGCATAATAAAAACTCCACATATCGGATAAACAAGAATAAGCAACCTTATCAAAACATGAAACATGCTTGATTCTTTTATAAATGTCGAAAAATTATCGAATACTTTTATTGTTGTGTTAAGCAAATTGACCTCAATAAAATATAATAATATGATAAACAGGGTTGGTATTAACAGTAAGAAAGCACGCTTTAGAGTAAGATAACCAGGCCTAAACGCTTCTATTGGATATAAAAGAAAAACGTATGCATTTACAATACCGTAAATTAACATAGGAAGTGACATATATTTATATTCAACTACACCTGCATATCCAACAGTTAAACCCTTTATAAGTGATATTAAATTGGTTAGTCCAACCATTATCATCAGTAGAACGAAAAGCAGGTCTGCTTTCACCCTCTTTTTTTGCGATAATATCATAATTGCACCACTTAGGCAAAGCAGACACAGCATAGACATTGTAGAATGACGAATATATCTGAATGAATCTAAGGGCATTTGCATAAAGTAGTGATGGCCAAATGCAACAATCAAAATTATAAAACTATAAATGATTGTTCTTTTATATTCAAACAGGGCTTTCACGTGGTAGTTTTTCATCAAAATTGTATTTAAGAGAGGATGTTAATTATGAAAGCTCATTTTTTTACTTAAGATGTGTAAACAAAAGTAGATAATTTTTTTTCTTTCACAAAACAATTTTTATCTGCAGCAAATAATTAATCGGTAATTCCCTTTTTGTGCATGACTTTATTATTGCTGTTTTTATTCTCTGCAAAATAGACACATTGATAAACACTATTTTTTCACTTATAGTATAAATGATTTTTACAACATGCAAACCCCTCGTGTAATGCTGCATTTGTAATTACCTACCTTTGCCCGCATGAAAAAAAGCGGAAGCCGAAAAGCTCAATGAGTAGGCGAAAATATATTACACTTAATATTATGACTAAAAAATGTATTACGTTTATTATCTTATTTACTGTTGGTGCTTTCATTAGTTTGAATGCACAAAACATTTTCTCTAAAGGAGACAAAGCTATAAATATTGGTATCGGTTTAGGAAGCTATTATGGAGGTGATGGATACAAAAGTAGTATTCCTCCTATATCAGCTTCTTTTGAACAAGGTATAGTAGATGGATTATTAGACGGCAAAGCTTCGATTGGTGTTGGAGGCTATTTGGCTTATACTGCAAATAAATGGGAAACCACACATTCCAATTATACTTATGGTTATAAATACACCTATTTTATTCTTGGTGCTAGAGGTGCTTTCCATTATCAATTTGTAGATAAGCTTGACACGTATACGGGATTAATGTTAGGCTATAATGTAGTTAATAGTAAATATTATGGTGACAGCACCGGCAGCATACTCGATCCAACAGGTGCTAGTGGAATTGGATATTCTGCATTTCTGGGTGCTCGTTATCATTTCACAGAAAAACTCACAGCTTTTGCAGAAATTGGCTATGGTATTTCGGCACTAGAACTTGGTATATCTTTCAGATTATAAAGAATATATAAAAAAATCATGTAAAGTGATTCTCAATTAGTTTAATTTTATCTAATACCAACTTGCAATAGTTCATTTAGTAAGGTAGTGTAAAACAGACCATAGTGTTTGTTATTGCACTACCTTCTTTCTATAAAGTGTAGATTTCAAAACATATCTTCAAACAAATTGTTATTAATCAAAAGAGAGATACAATTATAACCCGCGATGATTATTACATATTTTAAATAAATATTTGTAGTTAATATAATAGTATATAAAAAAATCATGAAGTATAAATTACAACCTGTTAATAAGCTTATTATAGCCTTATTAACAATTACCCTGTTTTCTTGTAGCCACTCAGACTCAAGGAACAAACCCGAAATTATTTGGGACAATTGGGGTGTGCCACACATATATGCTGAAAACACACCTGATATGTATTATGCTTTTGGTTGGGCGCAAATGCATAATCATGCCAATCAAATACTTGAAATGTATGTAACTGCAAGAGGTAAGGCTAGCGAGTATTTTGGCAGTAAACATATTAAAATGGATCGCTTGATACATTTATTCAACATACCTGATAGCGCTGAGGCCCAGTACAGAAGATTTAACGGGGAAGAGAAATCGATACTTGATGCTTTTGTAAAAGGTATAAACGACTATGCTACAGCCAATCCTGAAAACATCGACGAAAGAGTAAAAAATATATTACCGGTAACTGCAACTGATGTGCTGGCTCATGGCAAAAGAGTAATCAACATAGAATTCCTAGGCTCAAGCGACATGGTTATTGGCTATAATGCTACAAAAGAGGAGGATGATAACACTACCCCCGGTTCAAATTCATATGCTATCGCCCCATCAAAATCTGAGTCGGGCAATGCTATGCTAGTGGCAAATCCACATCTTCCATGGTCAGATTTCTACCTGTTTTTTGAAGCTCATCTTAACTCTCCCGATTTTAATTTATACGGAGTTACTTTAGTGGGTATGCCAATTTTAAATATTGCTTTTAATGATAATCTGGGATGGACACACACAGTAAACACAATAGATGCATCAGACAGATATGAGCTAACCCTCAAAGATGGTGGATATTTGCTTGATGGAACAATTAAAAAATTTGTAGAAAAAGATATTACCATAAAGGTATTGCAGCAGGATGGAACGCTTAAGGACAATAGCATAACGCTTAAATATTCTGATCATGGACCAGTTATTGGTGAAAAGGAAAATAAAGCTTTCGCAATAAGAGTTGCCGGTTTTGAAAACAAATCTTACTACTACCAGTATCACAAGATGGGTAAAGCAAAAAACTTAAATGAGTTTGAAGATGCTTTACAGATGATGCAGATTCCAATGTTTAATTTAGTTTATGCCGATAAAGGAGGTAATATAATGTACCTGTTCAATGGCAATGTACCTATTAGAGGTGAGGGCGACTGGACATACTGGAGCGGTAATATTGATGGTACTCGCTCTAGTTTAATATGGCACAATTACCACAAGCTAAACGAACTCCCAAAAATAATCAATCCCGAATCTGGTTTTGTGCAAAATGCAAATGATGCACCTTGGACTGCAACATATCCAGTGATACTTAATAGCAAAGATTATCCCTCATATATATCGCCAAGACCCGAGCAACTTGTCACCTCGTTCAGAGCACAACGTGCAATAAATATGATAAAAGATAACAAATCTATAAGTATGGAAGAACTTGTTGCATATAAATTAAACACCGGTATGGAAGTGGCGGATAGATTCTTAGATGATTTATTAGCAGCTGTAGATGAGTTTCCCGATTCTGTTGCAATTGAAGCAGCATCTATTCTTGAGAAATGGGACAAAAAAACTAATATTGATAGTAAAGGTGCTATCCTTTTTGCCAAATGGTTCGATAAAATAGAGAGTGATATGTTTGCTATTCCATGGAGTTCAGAAAAACCGGTTGACACTCCCGATGGTTTATCAGACAAAAAGAGAGCTGTATCACTTTTAACCGAAGCAGCAATAGAGGTAAATGAAACTTATGGGTCAATGGATATTGCCTGGGGTGAAATAAACCGATTCATTGTAGGAAAAAAAGAGTATCCAGGCAACGGTGGTCACCACAATTACGGAATATTCAGAACAATGTATTTTCGAAAGAGAGAGATAATAAGTAAAAACAAAATGTATGCTTTCAATGGTGACACTTATGTAGCAGTTGTTGAATTTGGAGATACAGTTAGCGCTCAAGCACTGTTGAGCTATGGCAACGCTACACAGTCGGCCAATCAGTTTAATGGCAATCAGCTTGAATTACTTTCAGAAAACAAATTACGAAAGGTATTATTATCTAAAGATGATATTAAAGATAATATGGCATTTAAAGAAATTCTAAAGTCGAAATAAAATAAGTGAACCGTACTGGATTCGAACCAGTGACTTCTACCCTGTCAAGGTAGCGCTCTAAACCAACTGAGC
>CAYZHS010000109.1:0-6725 GCA_964478295.1 uncultured Proteiniphilum sp.
ATTTCAATAAATTTCTTATAAATGAAAAAAACTATTATTCCCATGTGTATTGCAGCAGCACTTGCTTCATGTAATCAAACAAACAGACAGGTAGAGATAGTCTACCCCGAAACACAAAAAGCAGATATCACCGACACCTACTTCGGTACTGAAGTCAACGACCCCTATAGATGGCTCGAGGACGACCAATCGGAGGAGACAGCTGTTTGGGTAGAAGCTCAAAACAAATTAACATTTGGTTATCTTGAGAACATACCTTACAGAGAGCAGATTAAAAACAAGCTTGAAGATATGTGGAACTACGAAAAAATTGGAGCTCCATTTATTGAGGGCAATTTCACATACTATTATAAGAACAATGGACTACAAAATCAGTATGTGCTCTACAGAAAAGACTACAATGGCAATGAAGAGATATTTCTAGATCCAAATAATTTTTCAGAAGATGGCACAACTTCTCTTGCAAGTTTGGCATTCTCTAAAGACAGCAAGGTTTTAGCTTATGCAATTTCTGAAGGGGGAAGCGACTGGAGAAAGGTAATTGTTATGGATGTAGAGAGTAAATCAATTATCGGAGATACGCTCATAGATGTGAAATTCAGTGGCCTCTCATGGAAAGGCAACGAAGGCTTCTACTACTCAAGTTATGATAAACCAGTTGGCAGTCAGCTCTCAGAGATGACAGATCAGCACAAACTATATTACCATAAACTTGGTACTCCGCAATCGGAAGATAAAGTGGTTTTTGGACATGATATAAAAAGACGTTACATAGGAGGCACAGTAACAGAAGATGATAAATATCTTATAATAACTGCTGCCAACTCCACCTACGGCAACGAACTTTATATCAAAGACCTTACCAACCCCAACAGCAAAATTGTTGCTCTGGTTGATAATTTCAGCAACGATCATTATCTGATAGATAACGTGGGAGATAAACTATTAATAATGACCGACAAAGATGCCCCCAATGGTAAAATAGTTACAGCAGATGCAAAAAATCCTTCAGCTGCCTGGGTCGACTTCATACCTGAGAGCGAAAATGTACTTTCACCTTCAACCGGGTCGGGATATATATTTGCCCATTACATGAAAGATGCAATTTCGCAAGTTATGCAATACGACTACAATGGAAATATTATTCGTGAGGTGGAACTACCGGGAGTAGGTACCGTTGGTGGTTTTAGTGGTAAAAAAGAAGACACTACACTTTACTTCTCTTTCTCAAATTATATTACAGCGGGAACCATCTACTCTTACAACCCCGAAGCAGGTGACAGAGAGGTGTATGAAAAGCCCGATGTGAAATTCAACTCAGATGAGTATGAGACCGAACAGATTTTTTACACTTCTAAAGATGGAACAAAAATTCCGATGATTATCTCCTATAAAAAAGGAATTAAGTTAAACGGTAAGAACCCAACTATTCTTTATGGTTATGGAGGGTTTAATGTAAGCCTCACTCCCGGTTTCTCGGTAACAAATGCAGTGTGGATGGAAAACGGAGGAATTTATGCAGTTCCAAATATCAGAGGAGGTGGAGAATATGGTAAAGAGTGGCATGATGCAGGAACTCAAATGCAAAAGCAAAATGTATTTGACGACTTCATCGCTGCTGCTGAATACCTGATTAATGAGGGGTATACGTCACCAGACTACCTTGCAATAAGGGGTGGCTCAAACGGTGGACTTTTAGTTGGTGCCTGTATGTTGCAGCGTCCTGATTTGTTTAAGGTGGCACTTCCTGCTGTTGGAGTTTTAGATATGCTTCGCTACCACACATTCACTGCAGGGGCCGGCTGGGGGTATGATTACGGTACAGCAGAGCAAAGCAAAGAAATGTTTGAGTATCTTCTTGGATATTCGCCTGTTCATAATGTTAAAGAAGGAGTGGAATACCCTGCAACACTTATTACCACTGCCGATCACGACGACAGAGTAGTACCGGCTCACAGCTTTAAGTTTGCGTCAGTATTGCAGGAGAAGCAGAGCGGCACAAATCCCGTTTTAATACGTATCGACGTAAATGCGGGGCACGGTCAAGGTAAACCACTATCCAAAACCATCGAAGAAAATGCCGATATTCAGGCATTCACCCTATACAATATGGGAATATAAAATTTTCGTAAAGAAATCATCTCATATTTAAACATTAAGAGAGGGCAGAAGTCAACACTTCTGTCCTCTTTTTATTTGTTATACCTCAACAGGTCATACCTCTTATAAGAAACTAAAACTCTTCACTACAATATTTTTTAATCATTTTATAATAAGAGCAGTGAAATAATACAACTAATTGAATAAAATAAATACATTTGCACTAACATACATTTTATTAGCGTTTTATTGAGAGTATGTATTAGCTTAAAATTAAATCAATATGAATGTTAAAGTAAACAGCACATCAAATTACAGGCTAACCATTATTATACCTGTCTACAACGAAGAAGATAACATTTATACGTTAGAAGAAAATCTTAAACATTTTATACCTGTTTCTGATGTATCTACTTGTGTGCTGTTTGTAGACGACGGATCAAAAGATGACAGTGTAATAAGAATTAAAGAGGTATGTGCCCGTAACACACATTTCTTTTTTCTTACTCTGCAGAAAAATGGCGGACTGAGCGCAGCACTAAAATCTGGTATAGATCACACTTTCTCTCAACTTGTGGGATATATGGATGCGGACCTGCAAACCGATCCTGAAGATTTTAACCTTTTGCTCCAACATATTGACGATTATGAAATGGTAACCGGCATCAGAGCTAGTCGCAAAGATTCGTTTTTCAAAGATCTTCAGTCCAAAATAGCCAATGGCTACAGACGAATGATGACAAAAGATGGTGTATCAGATACCGGCTGTCCACTTAAAGTGATTCACACCGAGGTTGCCAAGCGTATCCCTTTTTTTAATGGTATGCATCGGTTTCTGCCTGCATTAGTACTCTTACAAAATGGTAAGGTAAAGCAGATACCTGTACGTCATTACCCACGATTGGCCGGAACATCAAAATATAATCTATGGAATCGTTTATACGGACCGTTTATTGATTGCTTCGCCTACCGCTGGATGAAAAAAAGATATATTAATTATAGTGTGAGCGACTTTAAATTGGAATAATATGCAGGAAAGCAACAGTTGGGTTTTTGCTATTGGGTTCTTGGCACAAATCTTCTTTTCGGCACGTATACTATATCAGTGGATTGTTTCAGAAAAGGCAGGAAAAGTATTATCTCCACTTGCATTCTGGATAATGAGTATTTTAGGCTCATACTTGTTGTTTATATATGGAGTATTACGTAACGATTTTGCAATAATACTTGGTCAGTTTATCTCCTATTACATATATCCGTGGAACCTTGATATACAAGACAACTGGAAAAAGCTAAATATAATAATCAGAACAATTCTTATTATTACCCCAATAGCAGCAATTGCTATAATGCTTCGCGATGTATCTCAGTTTAGCGAAACATTTTTAAATAACAGCAATGTACCATTATGGCTTCTGATTTTTGGATCTACCGGACAAATTATTTTTGCATTACGTTTTGTTTATCAGTTCTTTTATTCTGCAGTGCATCACCAATCTATTCTACCATTAGGATTCTGGATCATCAGCTTAGCAGGCTCTTCAATAATTATTACCTATGCTATATTCCGACTAGACCCGGTGCTTATACTCGGACAGTCGTTTGGGTTTATAGCATACATCAGAAATATAATGATAGAGTGCAACAACAAGAAATGCAGCCTGTATGAAAAATAAACATATCTATTTAATTTGGTTAGTAGCCCTGCTGCCCATAATGATTTTACGCGACTTCACACCTAACAACGAGTTGCGTTATCTGAGTATTGTGGACGAAGCTATTACAAACGGAAGCATTTTCACCTTTACCAATCAGGGCGAAATATACGCAGACAAGCCACCCCTTCATTTCTGGTTTATGATGTTTGGGAAACTTATACTTGGAGAACACAGAATGTGGTACTACTCACTTTTATCTTTTATACCATCACTCATTTTAGTAATCACTCTAACTAGGTGGATTGGCATAGAGTACAAGATAAACCAAACAATATCAGTTCTTATGCTAATTACAACAGGACTGTTTACAGGAGTAACACTTGTGGTTAGAATGGATATGCTGATGAATATGTTCATTGTTTTATCGTTGTATACTTTTTACAAAATGTATAAGAATCAGAGTCGAAAGCGCGATGAGTGGCTGTTTTCTCTATATGTTTTTCTGGCACTCTTCTCAAAAGGACCACTGGGTATATTAATTCCGTTTGTATCAACCACTCTGTTTTTACTTTATAATAAACAACTGAACACTTTTTTTAAGTATTGGGGATGGAAAAGTCTATTGATTATACTCACAGGTTGTATAATTTGGTTCACCGGAGTATACCTCGAAGGAGGGAGAGAGTATATTAACAACTTGCTGATACACCAGACTGTAGGCAGAGGAATTGATTCTTTTCATCACAAAGAACCTTTTTATTACTACTTAATTACAATTTGGTACTCATTAGCACCTTGGTCGCTACTGGCAATAGGATTATTTATTGCCGGAATATTAAAAAGAAGGATAAACAGTACACTAGAACAATTTTTCAGTGTTATTATAATATCATCTTTTGTTATGCTATCTTTAATAAGCTCCAAACTAGCCATATACTCACTACCTATCATTCCATTCCTTATTTTCATATCAGTTATTCTTATTGATAAATTCGACAGACAAAACAGATGGATTAAAATATCGATAGCAATACCTGCACTTATATTTATTCTTGCGTTACCCTCAATTGTGTATGTCGGAAAATCAGAAGAGATGCAGTTTTTGAATAATTGGCTTATTCTCATAGCAACTGTAGTTATTTCTGTTACAGGCATACTCGTTCTCTATAATTTGTATCGTAAAAGAGAAACATATAAAGCAATTAATACACTTGCCATAGGTTTTTTAGTTGCAATATTTATCGCTGGCTGGTCGATGCCTCACCTTAACAATCATTTAGGCTGGAAAAACTTATGTGTAAAAGCAATTGAAATATCTGAGGAGCATAAAACAGCTGACTATTGGGTTTATCACATCTCCAGGGCCGAAAATATGGATGTTTATTTAAAAAAAGATATCATAAAGGTAACCAGAGAAGAACTTCTGTATGCTCCCATAAAAAATGGGGTGCTTATGTTGCAAGTTAGCGACCTAAGAAAAGATTCTGAACTAAGCGCATTAATTTCAGACAAGGAAAAATTTATAGTTGGACAACATGCTATAGTAGTTTTTTAAATTGATATATATGAAAATACTAGTCACAGGTGCAGCAGGCTTTATCGGATTTCATGTGGTGAAAGGGTTGTTGAACCATGGAAATTCAGTAGTAGGTATCGATAATATCAATTCATATTATGATGTGCAGTTGAAGTATGCACGACTTAAAGAAACCGGTATTGAAAAGTCGGCAATAACAGAGGGCAAATATGTGCAAAGTATTTATTCAGATATGTACAGGTTTGTTAAAATGGACCTGAACGATGGTGAAAGTCTCAACAGACTTTTCGAAAATGAGAATTTTACACATATAATACACCTTGCAGCACAAGCGGGAGTAAGGTATTCAATTAAAAATCCTTTTGCCTACATAGATTCAAATATATCAGGTTTTCTAAGTTTACTGGAGATATGCAGATTGCACCAAATAAAACATCTTGTATATGCAAGTTCCAGCAGCGTATACGGAAAACACAACAATTCACCCTTCAAAGAAACCGATGTTACTGATAAACCGGTAAGCCTCTATGCAGCAACAAAAAAAGCTAATGAACTGATGGCTTACACTTATGCTTCGATGTATAAGTTACCTGCAACAGGACTCCGGTTTTTCACTGTTTACGGTCCATGGGGGCGTCCCGACATGGCTCCCTCATTGTTTATGACTGCAATTCTTAAAGGTGAACCAATTGAGCTTTTTAACCGGGGTGAAATGGAACGTGATTTCACTTATATTGATGATATTGTAAATGGTATACTAAAAGTAATACCTTCTGCTCCACTACTCGAAATACCTCATGTTGTTTATAATATAGGATGCTCTTCTCCGGTAAAACTGATAAATTTTGTAAAAGTAATTGAGAATGTAACAGGCAAAACTGCAAACCTTAAACTGGTTGATATGCAGCCAGGCGATGTTACTTGCACTTATGCCGATACTTCATGCATAGAAAGAAACTTCAACTACAAGCCCTCTACAACAATCCAGGAGGGCATTAGCAGCTACTTCCGGTGGTTTGTTAAGTTTTACCAACCCACCTACTCTCTTTAATTTTTTCATTATTTCTTAAAGGTTAATTAATTCAAACTTCGTTAAACAATAGATTTAATCATTTGTTTAATAATAAAAGTAATCATACTTTTGTCGATCATAAAATTAAAACGATGGAAAAGGAAACAATAACAACAGAGCAGAAAATTATAATGGCAGCCGATAAGCTTTTCACACAAAAAGGTTATGCTGCAACACGCACCAGAGATATTGCAGAGGAAGCCGGAACTAATTTGGCATTACTCAATTATTACTTTGGCAGTAAGGAAAAACTATTTAAAAAAGTGGTACAGGAAAAAATGAAGATATTGCTGGGAGCAATTGGTCCCGTTTTATCTGATGAAAACCTTTTCATCATTATTCTTATGATTATCGTTCT
>CAYZHS010000110.1:0-6709 GCA_964478295.1 uncultured Proteiniphilum sp.
CGGCATGATTTATATAAGCAATTTCGTTTTGAGCAACAGGACCATCTGCCTCCACAATTACCAGGTTGGATATGATACCTCTTACTGTTCCTTTTGTTAACATATATGATTTTTTATTTTTTAGCAATATTAATAACCTTCCGGTAGTTTAGTCTCATTCTTCAAATCGTTTATAAGTTTTCTAAACACCTTTTCACCCTCCTCTGCGTTCAGGCTCACCCAACGCTCAAGTATCTGAAGTTTGCATAGATAAGCAAATATATATTCAATATTAAAATAGTCAAACACAGTATTCTCTTCCAGCCAGTCCCATCTAAACCTGTCAATTTTTCTCTCCCTGTCATAAATGTCAGGTTCCTCAGCAATACGCTGTAAGGTATCAAAATATTCAAGTTCCTGACTCACTCCAAAGTCGCGACTATTTGCATGTTCCCTAATAAGCTTTGCAACGCTGTCCAACAATATATTTCGCTACCGGTAGTTCATATTTCTTTGCATAAATTGCCGAAAGTATATTACCAATATTAAGGTTCAGCTCAAACCATCCCGACATGAGAGCGTTCTTAACCTCCATGCCATAATCCATATAAAGCGAAGATAACATATCCTCCCAAAGTCGCCCACCCTCGTGCGGGTTCTCGTAACTCATCCACCTTTTAATATATTCTTCAAAGTAGGGTGGTATATTTTTCTCCTTTACAGGCAACTCTTCCTTTACAGTAGCAATAACATCAATTATCTCACCACGTAAGAGACTCCCCTCATTTTTAATTTCGGCATCCTTGTTCTGCAGCAAGTTAAGCAGATTATCGTTATCCTGTTTCAGGAAGTACTTGTTAATAAGCCACAGGTCAGTAGGCTTAAGCACCTCGTCTAGCATCGCTTTAAACTCCTCAGTTGTATAAGGCAGTTTCATACTGTCGAAAGTAAAGTCGGTTAACCCGGCAATAAAATAGTAGTATTGGTTTTTGAAGAGCATAGGCTAAACTAAAATAGCAGTTTCTGTATCTGCGGACGTAAGAACTCTTTAAAATATTCCACGAACTCCTCTTCACCAAACTTCACCTTATACGTTCCATCCTCAGGCGCAACAGTAAATCCAGTCTTAATTCCGTTTACCGACTCAATCTTCAATCCTTTTTCCAAAAGATCTTTAGCGTTAGATGCAATATAGCTTTCAAGCTCATCACCACTCTCCACACCTATAGTCAGCTTCTCGTCCTTAGCCCAGTTTTTAACCAGTTCCACAATAAGCTTCTGCATAAACGAACTGTCTGTTGTTGCCGATTTCACGTTAGAAGAAGAAATCTTGTCGGTTATAAGGTTAGTGATTTCAGATTTAAGAGCTTCCGACGATTGGTTTGCGTATAGCTTCAGTTCCGATTCGGTGTTGCTTTTCAACTCAGAAGCTTCTTTCTTTGCCAAATCAACAATCTGTTTAGCTTTTGCTTCAGCCTCTTCCAAAATCTTTTTCTTCTGTGTGTTTGCCTCTGCTAAAATTTTTTCTGCCTCCTCTTTCCCTTTTTCCACTCCTTCAGAATAAAGCTTAGAGGTGAGTTCCTGAATTTTGTCCATTATAATGTTATTTGTATTTCTGATTTAATAAGACTCAATCAACAAAAATACTAAAAATAACTATTAAAAGAACTAATAATGAGTTCCAAAAAGTAGAAAATAAGTTGAAAATGTATGGCATATTATTTGCATGATTTAATCTCTATGGACAAAAAGATATTCAGGTTAGCAGTTCCAAATATTATAACAAATATTACGGTGCCCCTCTTGGGTATGATAGATATAGCTGTGGCAGGACGTTTGGGCTCTGCTGTATATATTGGTGCCATTGCTTTAGGTGCCAATATTTTTAATATGATCTACTGGAACTTTGGGTTTCTTCGAATGAGTTCCAGTGGATTTGCTTCTCAAGCCTACGGAGCAAGAGATTTCAGCGAATCGATGAAT
Organism: uncultured Proteiniphilum sp.; assembly: GCA_964478295.1. Taxonomy (GTDB): domain Bacteria; phylum Bacteroidota; class Bacteroidia; order Bacteroidales; family Dysgonomonadaceae; genus Proteiniphilum. The sequence goes on from CAYZHS010000110.1 coordinate 1,963, forward strand.
GTGTTTATTCGTTCACTCGCAATAGGCCTTGGTATAGGATTTATAATAGTACTTCTGCAGTATCCAATTGGAGAACTTGCATTTAGGCTCATCAAATCGGGCCCAGATTCGGTTCATCATGTAAAAACATACTTTAAAATTGTAGTGTGGGGTGCACCTGCAGTACTGGGGATGTATGCTTTTAAAGGATGGTTTATAGGTATGCAAAATGCCCGTATACCAATGGTTATAGCAATATTAAATAATGTACTAAACATTATTTTAAGTGTGGTCTTTGTATTTGGTTTCGGTATGAAGATTGAGGGTATAGCGCTCGGAACAGTGCTGTCGCAGGTAACCTCGTTTTTTGTGGCTGCAATTTTATGGCGAAAGTATTACGGGCGATTAAGAAAATATGTTCGCTATGAAACGATTTGGAATAAATTAGCAATCCGTGAGTACTTCAGAGTAAACAGCGATATTTTTGTTCGCACATTCCTTCTCACACTCGTAACCACCTTTTTTACATTCGCTTCCTCCGGTATGGGTGATACTATTTTAGCTGTTAACGCATTGTTGATGCAGTTTTTTATGCTCTTCTCATATTTTATGGACGGATTTGCATATGCAGGCGAGGCACTCACCGGAAGATATATCGGAGCAAAAAACAGAGCTATGCTTAGATATATGATAAAACGAATATTTTTCTGGGGACTAATTGTAAGCTTATTTGCTATTGTTGTTTATACATTTTTTCCCGACCCAATACTTCGTCTGCTGACCAACGATATCGAAATAATAACACAAACCAAGGAGTTTATGTTTTGGACATTGCTTATACCCATTACAGGCTTTGCCGCTTTTCTTTGGGATGGAATATTTATCGGAGCCACAGCATCTGCAGAGATGCGCAATGCAATGATTCTATCTTCAATAATCTTCTTCGGAAGCTACTTTTTGCTCAACCCATTATGGGGTAACAATGCACTTTGGTTTTCATTTATAATATATCTTGCAGCAAGAGGAATAACACTTACCTTTATGGCAAGAAAAACATTTAGTTATGAGAAAATTTGATACAGTAGAAGGGTTATCAGAGTTCCTGAGAATTTCTAAAAGCAAAGTACTAAACATCGATAGTATAAACAGAAGTGTAGAGTATTCTCGCAATAGTATAGAAGAGGTTGCAGTTCAGTCTCTTAATCTAAATAAGGTTGAGAAACTCATGTTGACTGTAAACTTCTCAAAAAGTTTGTTCCTCGGATGCACCATGTCCGATGAGCTATTGCACCACCTGTTGCCCAACAACTTCATCTTCCCCCTACTAGAAGTGCCATTTAATACATATCCCAACAAACTCTACAATAAAATATCGTTATATAATGGATTCAACCATAAAAATCCGCAAACATACACACAAACACTCGATAAGGTTGTGTATGACTATTATAGGCAGTCGCTTAAAAAGAATTCAATAAAAGATACTCTTGCGCAGCGTCTTCACGATCATTCGATTACCGATTCTTTGCATGAGTTTATATCCAATTACGATGAGCGCAGGTTAGTTGCAATAATGGGAGGCCACAAAGTAAAACGCACTGATGCAATATATATTCAGGTTGCACAATTATCCAAAACCCTCACTGAGAGCGGATATCTTATGCTGTCGGGTGGGGGGCCCGGTGCAATGGAGGCAACCCACTTTGGTGCATGGATGGCGGGGTTTTCAGAAGATAATCTGCTAGATGCTATTGAAATACTAGCCGAAGCACCTATCTATTCAGATGCCAACTGGCTCGCAACCTCATTTAGGGTTATGGAGAAATTTCCAAATCCGCTTTATAACAGCCTAGGCATACCCACATGGCACTATGGTCATGAATTGCCCACACCTTTTGCAACTCATATTGCTAAATATTTCGAGAATAGTGTAAGAGAAGAGGGTTTGCTTGCACTAGCCAAAGGAGGAGTAATTTTTACTCCGGGAAGCGCAGGCACAATGCAGGAGGTTTTTCAAGATCTGGCACAGAATCACTACGAGTCGTACGGTTACGCCAGTCCCATGATATTTTTCAATACAGAGTTCTGGACAAAAGATCGGCCAATATTTCCAATCATCCAGCAGATGTCAGAAAACGGCGATTTAATGAATCTCAATCTCGGTCTTTACAACAACATAGAAGATGTGTTGAATCACTTGAAGGGGTTTGTCTGATACAGACCAACTAATTATTTTGTGTTTATATTATCAAGTAGAGGTGTCAGTTCAGCCTGATCAACAGGCAGTATTTCACACTCCATAAATAGATTAATAGTAATCCATTCATCCACTTTAAGCATACCCATCATATGTACAGGAGGGGTAAGATTGAAATCGCGGATGTTAATATCTTTTTTTACATCAAATGTTAAACTATTACCATCTTTACCTGCCCTAACCGGGAAAAAGTATCTCTTTGTTACATCGGCAATAGTTACATCAATAATAGCATTACCAACAGCTGTGGGAGAATTGTTTATCAGTTCTATATGGTCGAGTTTAATATGCATTATGGGGTATTCATCCGACTTAACCAACTTGTAAAAGTCCCTCAGAGCCATCCTGTTGCTTGAAGAAAAGCTTTTTACAGGAATTTCGAGGCTGTTTTCGCTTAAATAGAGCCTGTCGTTTCTCAAAGATGCAGTGATATAAAGTTTACTGTCAATAAACTTTTCACTAGGTTGGTAAAATTGGAAGTCCACAATATTGCTTTTACCCTCAATATAAAGCATACTTTTATTCTTTACATCTACATTTAACGGGTAAGATTCAAGTTGAGCAAATGTAGATACCGATACCATAAAGCAAATGGTGAGTATGGATAAAATTCTTTTCATTTTTTTCAACCTTTAAAGATTAATACCAAACCGATAATAATTACCGGTTTGGTATCTATTAAAAAAAACTGTTTAGAATGCGATAGATCCAGCTAAAGTCAATCCGTCGAATTGAGCATCTGAATAAATGCTATTAGTTGGGAAACCATCGTAATTCTGTTTCACATATTCTACTTTGGCCATCACATTTTTGGTCATGTACCAACCTGCTGCAATAGCAGTACGGTTAATATCAGCCTTATAAGATGGAGTAGCACCTACTGCTGCCATATCGGCTTTTAATACATTGTAGCGACCCCCAACATAAAACTGCTCATCTGCACCAAAACGTACAACCAAGTCGGTAACAAACTGATTAGCCTCTCTAAGTTCACTCTCGCTGGCGCTGCGTCCTTTAGCCTGTTCAAGGGTAGTAAACGACTCTAAAGAAGCACCGTTTACAGGTGAGTACTTTATGAATAGGTTACCCATAAGAGCATTTACCTTATCTCCAAATCCAGGATTGAATCGTCCATTTGTAAAACTAGAACTATTAGGAGCAACATGATACATAACTCCGTAATAATTAGAACCTGTTCTGTCACCTCCAAAAAGTGTGTTCCTGTACGAACCGGCTGTATAATATCCAGAGCCACTTACACGAAGACGAAACTGATCATTTATCTGTTTGTCGAAAGCAAGCTTTCCAATCAGTGCAGGATTCATTTTTCCATTAGAATACTTGTTAGCATCAAGAGTAGTATCTATCTTCTGCAATGCAGGATTAAGCTGCCCATTGGTAATTGCTCCAACAACCGTGAAATCTCCTAAATGCAGATCCACCTCAGCACCAATCTCAGTTGCAAACTCATCCATAATATGGTTTTCCATAAACGGATTGTAGAAGGTCATACCACCATCTGAACGACGAAAATGTGCGTCGCCATAATTCACATCAAACTGGCCCACTTTAATTGTAGTGAACTGCATGAGTTCTTCAACAAAGTCCCAGGGAAGAAATGTAAGTTTCTCTAACTGCAAAAAGCCTCCTTTTACCCATGTTTCGTTATGATGACGAGAAGCAAGGTAAAGCTCAAAATTCAGGTAAATACCATCCGAAAGATTCGATTTTATAAACAAATTAGCTTGAGGCAGACCAAAGTTGTTGGTCAACGGAACCAATGTCAGAGGATTGTCACTTACATATTCACCATGTGAATTGCTGTGATTAAGTGCAGAATAAGGAAGTGTAAGAGCACCACCAATATTCACTTTCAATCCATCAAATTCGGTATCTGTCTTAGGCGTTTCAAAAACGTTTATACCATCTTTATTAGTCTGACGTAATTGAGCAAATGTTACGAATGCCGTTAAAATTGCAAATGCAGTAAGGAGACTTCTTTTTTTCATTTTCATTTATTATTATTAAATAGATATCAATTATTTGTTCTGAGTATATGCTGTTGAGTTAAAATCAATTGCTGCACCTTCAAAGGTTACCTTGTAATTCACCATTACCTGATCTTTTGTTTTCATAGTGCCCAACATTGCAGTAGGAGCTTTCATACCATAGTCGCTCATTTTTATAGGTAGTGCACCCTCAAAAGTATATACTCCAGAACCAGCAGATTTCCCATTCGCTTTAAGTGTTACTTTTTTTGTGGCTCCACTAAAAGAGAGGTTGCCAGTAACCGTTACTACAACATTCTCTCCATCCACCTCAACCGAGTTTAATTCTGTCATGTTGAATAGAATGTTAGGGTTCTTAGACTCATTAAAAGCTTCATGTGTTTTCTTATCCATAAGCTTTTCGCCACTGATAAGAGAACTTACAGGTATTTCTACCGTTAATGTTTTAGGGCGATTATCCTCAATGGTCATTTTGCCATTAACCTTTGTAGCATTAATCTTA
>CAYZHS010000111.1:0-6587 GCA_964478295.1 uncultured Proteiniphilum sp.
TAGCGGTGGTCTTTAAAAGATCACCGCTATTTGTTATATACAATTTATGAAGTTTGCACAAATTTGACTATTTTTGTCTCCCTGAGACATTAAGCCCTGGTTTTAGGGTTAATAAACAACTAAAGTCTCAATCTTTTTATAAAGATAATAAGGGAAAGATGAAAAAAATTTACTCCATAATAGTGCCTCTGTTTCTTATACTGTTTACACAAACTACTAATGCACAGGTACAACTTCACGATAGTGCCAAGGTGAGTTTACTTACCGCTTCGCCCTGGCATGATGCTGTTTATGCTCTGTTTGGACATACTGCTATTCGTATACAAGATGATTCCACAAATATTGATGCTGTTTTTAACTATGGCTACTTCGATTCAACTCAACCCAATTTTATGTATAACTTTATTAGGGGTAAAACCGACTATGTATTAGGTGTTACCACTTTTGATGATTTTATTTATGAGTATGATTATAAGGGGCAACAGGTAATCGAACAATTATTAAATTTATCTACTGCCGAGAAACAGCAACTGTTTGATGCACTTTACATAAACTCTCTCCCCGAAAATATGCGCTATCGTTACAATTATTTTTATGATAATTGCGCAACACGGCCTCGTGATATGATTGAAAAATATACCAATGGAACAATAAACTATCAGCCAACTAAGGATACTCAAACTTTTCGCGACTTGCTGCACGAATGTACTAATGAGCATAATTGGGTGAAGTTTGGGATTGACCTGATGATTGGAAGCAGCTCAGACAGGGTTATAGATGTTAGAGAAAAAATGTTTATTCCTTACTATTTAATGGAATCATTTGATGGTGCAAATGTTACTGTTGGCGACTCGCTAAGCTATCCTTTAGTGAAAAAATCGGAAATTATTTTAGATCTTAATAATGAGCGAAATAGCCCGGGCGAACAGACCTTTTTTACTCCATTAATTGCAGCGTTCGCACTACTGTTACTTACAATTATTATCAGCTTGCTTCAGGCAGCAAACCTCAATAAAGTTAGACCGGCAAAACTATACGACACACTGCTTTTTGGTATTGCAGGAATTGGAGGCTTAGTTCTATTTACTCTTATCTTCTTTTCTGAGCATCCTGCCACTAGTCCAAACTGGAATTTTGCCTGGTTAAACATTTTTGCATTGTTTGCTGCAATTTTATTTTGGGTAAATTCGGCAAATAGAATCGTTTATTTCTACCATTTCATTAACTTTGCAGTAATAACTCTTTTTGTACTGTTATGGTGGTTGATACCACAGCAGCTTCCTGTTGCAACAATACCCTTTTCACTAAGTTTATGGGTAAGATCGGGAACAAACATCTATATGCTTAAGAAAAAGAAAAAAGTAAATAGTCGTTTCACTTCAAGCAGACATATGAAAGCGGGTTGGGGACAGTAAGAAAAGGAACTAAATAGAGAAAATGATCAGAGTAATATCTTCAATAGTCGCTTTATTTACAATTACAGCGCTTTATCCACAAACCACCTCTGGAGAGGTGCCTAAACTGGTTGTTGGAATAACAATTGATCAGCTTAGAGGCGATTACCTCGAAATGTTTAAAAACAATTACGGGCACAAGGGTTTTAACCGCCTGTTGAATAACGGACTGGTATATAGTAATGTGAACTACGATTTTCCGGATTTGGATAAAGCATCTACCATTACTACAATTTACACCGGCGCAAATCCATCTTACCATGGAATAACAGCTGAAAAGAAATACTTAGTGAATAAAAACCTTGAGGTGTCGTCGTTTATTGATGACAACTTTATGGGTAACTTCACAAACGAAAAAGTTTCTCCGCTACCTATAAAGGTTTCAACTATTGCAGATGAGCTTAAGATTGCATCTGGCGGACAGTCAGATGTATTTGCATTTGCACCCGACGCATCGCAGGCTTTAGCATCTGGCGGACATGCTGCAAGCGGTGCATACTGGATTGAGAACGAGGATGCTAAATGGGCAACTTCAACTTTCTATAAAACCAGACAACCGGTTATAGATCAGCACAACCGAAGCCAGCAGTCGCTAACCTACACCATAAACAGCACTTCATGGCGACCAGCATTGAGTATCGATAGATATAATGCTTTTCCTTATACCAAAAACAGATATAATTTTCAGCATTTCTTTGCAAACAACAAAAAAGATAATGTAAGGAGATTTAAGGAGTCGCCTTTTGTTAACAAAGAGGTGAACGACATTGCAATAAAGATACTTGAGACAAGTTCACTGGGCAGTAGGATGAATCCCGACTTTTTAGCTCTCACCTTTTATGCCGGCAACTTTTCTGAAGCGTTAGATAAGAACTACTCTGTAGAGATTCAGGACACTTATCACAGGCTAGATGGTGAGATTGCCAGACTGTTAGATGCAATTGATGCTGCGGTGGGTTTAGAAAATGCTCTTATATTTGTTGTTTCTACAGGTTATTTTCTTGAACATGAAGTGATTCCCGAAGGTATGGTTACCTCTGGAGGTATTTTTTATCCCGATAGAAGTCAGGCTCTGCTTAATATGTACCTGATGGCAACTTATGGCAGGGAGCAATGGATAAAAAAATATTACAACAGGCAGTTCTTCTTCGACACTAAACTGCTGGAGGATAAAAAAATAGACCTTAGTGAATTTCAAAGTACTGCCGCAGAGTTTCTTGTTCAATCGGCAGGTATTCAAGATGTGATAACCTCTTATCAAATGCTTCATGGTGCTTATAATAACACTGTTCAATACTATAGAAATGGATACTATAAAGGTGTGTCGGGCGATCTTTTTCTGGAACTTCAACCAGGATGGAATATTAAAGAACCAGAAAGTAATAATACACAACGGGTAAATAATAATGCAATAGTTGCTCCTGTAATATTTTTTGGAAAAGGAATAAAGCCCCAGAAAATTAACCGTACTATTAAAGCTACAGAAATTGCTCCAAGCGTTTCTTATCGACTCCGTATTCGTGCGCCCAATGCTGCAAACGGCGAGATACTTAAGGAATTATTTTAACAAGAAAAACAACTACAATTAATATTGTATCAATAATTTAGTTAATAGGATGTTGCTCTTTATCTTAATTATAAGATATAACTAAATATAAACAGATAAAAAACATAATTACATAATAATGGGATTAAATAATATAATAGCAAAGTTATTTGGTAATAAAGCACAACGCGACCTTAATGCGATTAATCCAACCGTGAAATTGGTTAAAGAGGCTTATACCGAAATTGAGAAGCTTTCTAATGATGAACTTCGCAATAGAACAAAGGAGCTTGAAAAGCAGATTGCTGAATATGTTTCGAATGAAAAGGAACAGATAGTTAAGCTAAAAGCAGAAATGGAGAGCATTGAGCTTAATGAAAGAGAGGCAATATGGACTCAAATTGATAAACTTGAAAAAGAGATTACCGATAAATATGAACAGATTCTAGGTGAGTTGCTGCCGGTGGCATTTTCAATTATGAAAGATACTGCACGTCGTTTTACACAAAACGAAGAGATTGTGGTTACTGCAACGGAGTTCGATCGCGACTTATCTGCTAAACACGATTTTGTGCGCATTGAGGGTGACAAGGCTATTTATAAGAAAAGATGGATTGCAGGTGGCAACGAGATTAGCTGGGATATGATTCACTATGATGTGCAGCTTTTTGGTGGTGTTGTTCTGCATCAGGGTAAAATTGCTGAAATGGCAACCGGAGAGGGTAAGACATTGGTGGCTACTCTGCCTGTGTTTCTTAATGCTCTTACTCATGAAGGTGTGCATGTTGTAACGGTTAATGATTATCTGGCAAAACGCGACTCGGAGTGGATGGGTCCTGTTTACATGTTTCACGGTCTCTCGGTAGACTGTATCGATAAGCATGAACCAAACTCTGAGAGGAGACGTAAAGCATACGAGGCAGATATTACATTTGGGACTAATAACGAGTTTGGTTTTGATTATCTGCGTGATAATATGGCCATCTCTCCAAAAGATTTGGTACAGCGCAAGCACAACTTTGCAATTGTGGATGAGGTTGACTCGGTTTTAATTGATGATGCCCGTACTCCTCTTATTATATCGGGACCGGTGCCTAAAGGCGACGACCAGCTATTCGATCAGTTCCGTCCGCGTGTTGAGATGATAGTTAAGGCTCAGCGTGAACTCACAACTAGTCTTCTGGCCGAAGCTAAAGCTAAAATGGCTTCTTCTGATTCAAAAGAACAGGAAGAGGGCTCTCTTTTACTGTTCCGCTCTTTTAAAGGTATGCCCAAATACAAACCGCTTATTAAGTATTTGAGTGAGCAGGGTATAAGGGCGTCGATGCTTAAAACTGAAGCTTTTTATATGCAGGAGCAGAACCGTAATATGCATATTGTTACAGATCCGCTTTATTTTGTAATTGACGAGAAGCAGCACAGTATAGATCTCACAGATAAGGGTATAGACTTACTTACAGGTAATTCTGACGACCCTCATTTCTTTATTTTACCAGACATTGCATCTCAACTTTCTGAGCTGGAGAATGCCAGCATGAGTGAAGAGGAAAAAGCTGCAAAGAAAGACGAACTTCTGCAGAACTATGCAATAAAATCTGAACGTGTTCACACTATAAATCAACTTCTTAAGGCGTACACTCTATTTGAAAAAGATGATGAGTACGTTGTAATAGACAATAAGGTAAAAATTGTAGACGAGCAAACTGGTCGCGTTATGGAAGGAAGGCGCTATTCGGACGGTTTGCACCAGGCAATTGAAGCTAAAGAGAGAGTAAAGGTTGAAGCTGCAACTCAAACTTTTGCAACTATCACACTTCAGAACTTCTTCAGGATGTATAGTAAACTGGCTGGTATGACTGGTACTGCCGAAACGGAAGCTGGAGAATTTTGGGACATCTATAAACTGGATGTAGTGGTTATTCCCACAAACAGACCAATTGTACGTGACGATCAAAACGACCGTATATATAAAACTAAACGTGAGAAGTATAATGCAGTTATAGTAGAGATTGAAAAATTAATTAATAAAGGTCGACCCGTTTTAGTTGGTACCACTTCAGTTGAAATTTCTGAACTGTTGAGCAGGATGCTTACTTTACGTAAGATAAATCATAATGTACTGAACGCTAAATTACACCAGAGAGAGGCTGAAATTGTAGCAAATGCGGGACAGAGCGGAGTTGTTACTATAGCTACTAATATGGCTGGTAGGGGTACCGATATTAAGCTAACCGAAGAGGTTAAAAAAGCAGGTGGTTTAGCAATTATTGGTACTGAACGACATGAATCGCGCCGTGTGGACCGACAGTTGCGTGGTAGAGCCGGTAGACAGGGAGACCCGGGTTCTTCTGTGTTCTATGTATCGCTTGAAGACGATCTGATGAGACTGTTTGCAACTGAGAAGATTGCAGGTCTTATGGACAGAATGGGTTTTGAAGAGGGTGATGTTCTTGAGCATAACATGCTAAGCAAATCTGTTGAGCGTGCTCAGAAGAAAGTTGAGGAGAATAACTTCGGAATTCGTAAGCGACTGCTTGAATATGATGATGTTATGAATTCTCAGCGTGAAGTTATTTATAAACGTCGCAAACATGCACTAATGGGCGAACGTATTGATAATGACGTTGCTAATATGATATCGGAGACATCTAAAAACATTGTGGAAATGTATGAGGATGACTATGAAAATATGAAGCTTGAACTTTTACGCGTTATGGCACTTGAGATTCCTTTTAAGGAAGAGGATATTAAGAAGATGCGTACAAATGAAATGATTGAGGCTGTAAAAGTGAAAGCTTTTGAGACTTTTAAACGTAAAACAGATCGCCTGGCAGAGATTGCTCATCCTGTAATAACGCAGGTGTTTGAGAAACAGGGTGCTATGTATGAGAATATTCTAATTCCTATTACCGATGGAAAAAGAGTATACAATATTTCGTGCAACTTAAAAGAAGCATACGAATCGGGTTCTAAAGCATTGGTGAGAGCTTTTGAGAAATCTATTCTATTACATACAATAGATGAAGATTGGAAAGAGCATCTTCGTGAAATGGACGAGTTGAGACACTCAGTTCAAACAGCTAGTTACGAACAAAAAGATCCACTACTGATTTATAAGCTTGAGTCGTTTAACCTCTTTGGAACAATGATTAATAATATCAACTCAAAATCTGTTTCGATATTAATGAGAGGTCAGATTCCGGTGCAAGACCCATCTACTGTTAGACAGGCTGCACCTGAACAGAAAACCGATTATAGTAAATACAGAACTCAAAAAGATGATTCGGGAGCTATTACCGGAGGTGAAGGTAACAGCAATGATCCTAATGCACAACAGCGTCAAAAGCAAAAGCTTGAGCCTGTAAGAGTTGAGAAGAAGGTTGGCAGAAATGAACCATGCCCGTGTGGAAGTGGCAAAAAATTCAAGAATTGTCACGGACAATAATTTGATACAAAAATCTTTAAAACAGGCGCTAAATTAGTGCCTGTTTTTTTTGTTAAAATCAAAGAAAAGTAGTACTTTAGTGTAATTAAAATTTAAACTACAGAAAATAGTTATTCATTTGATATTTAACTATATACAAAGA
>CAYZHS010000112.1:0-6545 GCA_964478295.1 uncultured Proteiniphilum sp.
TGAAGCTTTACAGGATAACCAGTTAATCAGAGGTAAAGTAATTGATCAGGATGGCCAGTCTCTGCCCGGAGCTAGCGTATTTATTGAAGGTACAAGCAAGGGTGTAGTAACCGATATTGATGGTTATTACGTGATTGAAGCAAAAAGGGGCGACGTGCTTGTGTTTTCTTTTTTGGGCTTTCAGGATCAAAGGATAACAGTTGGTGACAGACTTGCTATTGATGTTGTGTTATCTGAAGCAACTACACTACTTGAAGAAGCTGTGGTTGTTGGTATGGGTACACAAACCAAGGCCAGTGTTGTTGGTGCAATATCTTCGGTTTCTGCCAGTGAGATTACTGCTCCTCAACGATCATTAACATCAGCTTTGTCAGGTAGGGTTGCCGGTGCTACAATTGTACAGCGCTCGGGAGAACCCGGGTATGATAATGCTTCTTTCTGGATTAGAGGTATTTCATCTTTTGGAACAAACAGAACTCCTCTTATTCTTGTTGATGGTGTTGAACGTGATATGAACAACATTTCGGTTGAAGAGATCGAATCTATCTCAATATTGAAAGATGCATCTGCAACTGCAGTGTACGGGGTTAGAGCAGCAAACGGTGTTGTACTGATTACAACAAAGAAGGGTATTGCTCAAAAACCTTCAATAGACGTAAAGATGGAGTATGGTGCATCAACTCTTCCAAATATGCCTGAATTTATAGATGGCCCCCAATATGCAATGCTTTATAACGAAGCGTTTGGCTCGGTTAACTATGATCAGGAATATATAGATTATACAGCAAGTGGTATTAACCGTTTTATATACCCTAATGTTGACTGGTTTGACGAGATTTTCAAAAAATGGTCGACTAACAGAAATGCCACAATAAATATTCGTGGTGGTGGTGAAAGAGCCAGATATTTCTTACATGCCAGCGTTTTTGGCGATGATGGCAACTTAAGAGATTATGGGTTGAACGACTATGCTACAAACATTAATTTAAACAGATATAACTTCCGTTCAAACGTAGATGTTTCATTAACCAAAACTACAACTCTTAACTTAGAGATTGGTGCCAACCTTACAGATATACATGAGCCGGGAGTTGGTAACAGAACTCTTTATAATACATGGTTTGGCAGTCCCGCCGAAGAGTTGTTTTACTGGTCTTACCTGGCAACACCTCTTTCAAACCCTGTGCGTTTACCAATAGGCAGAAAGGCCGATGGTACAGTTGAATGGGGATGGGGAGCACCAAGTCAGGTTGGAGAGATGAACCCCGCAGAGCGCTTAATGGGTTCGGGTTACAATACAAGATATCAGACTCAGATAATGAGCCAGATTGTGCTCAACCAAGATTTGTCGTTTCTTGTAAAAGGATTAAATTTCAAAGGTTATTTCTCGTTCGACAACTTCAATAACACTACTCAGCAGCGTCATAAAACTTCTACAACTTATTCGGTTGATGATGTTGATGATGAGACAGGTGATTTGATTGTGAAAGAGGTTAATCAGGGACAAGAATTTTTGGGATATAGCACATACTCATCTTCAACAAGAGCAATTGAAGGAAAAGCTCAGTTAGAGTACAACAATATTTTTAATGATGTACACAGAGTGGGTGGTATGGCAATGTATTACCAGAGAGACTATATAAACAGCTCGGCTGGTTCATCAATCATGGCACTTCCATATAGAAAGCAAGGGTTGGCTTTCAGAAGCACATACTCATATAAAGACACCTATTTTGCAGAGTTCAATCTTGGTTACAATGGGTCGGAGAACTTCCCTAAAGATCAGCGTTACGGATTCTTCCCTGCAGGAGCAGTTGGTTATTTAATTTCAAACGAATCGTTCTGGAATGCCGATGTTATAGATGTTTTAAAATTTAGAGGATCTATTGGTCTGGTTGGATCTGAATCTCTTCCTTCTAACCTGCGTTACGGTTACCTATCTACATGGGGTGGCGGACTTGGTAATTATGCCTTTGGGTATAACAGAACCGGAATAACCGGTGTTGGAGAAGCACAAACAGGTGTTACGGACCTAACATGGGAAAAGGGTCTTAAGAAAGATATTGGTGTTGAATTAAGATTTTTCAATGCTCTTTCTATCGACCTTGACGTTTTCCACGAAAAAAGAACCGATATCTTGCTTACCCGCCAGTCGCTTCCTGCAACAGCAGGTCTGAACGTAAACCCATTTGCAAATATGGGTGTGATGGTTAACAAAGGGTTTGAGTCTACTGTTGAATTCAGTAAGGATTTTAACGGATTCTATTATAAACTATATGGTAACTTTGCATATATAAGAAATAAAATTATTGAACAGGATGAGCCTGAAAAAGAGTATGCATATCGTATGAGAACCGGTCACCCGCTTGGACAGCAATTCGGATATGTTGCACTTGGTTTATTTGAAGATCAGGATGATATAGACAATAGCCCCGAACAGATGTTTGGTGAGGTTAGACCTGGTGATGTGAAGTATAAAGATGTTAACGAAGATGGTGTAATTGATTTGAACGACGAGGTGGCAATTGGTCACTCTAGTGTTCCTGAAATTATTTATGGTTTTGGAACTCAGTTTATGTGGAAAGGATTTGATTTGAGTGTTTTCTTCAGAGGACAGGCACGTGTTACATACGAGTTGGGCGGCTCTACATTTATACCATTCTCGGAAGGTGTTGGAAAGGGTAATGTATTTAAAAAAGCACTTGACAGATGGACTGTTGACAATCCTAATCCTGATGCATTCTATCCACGTCTGTCTAATGGCAGATCGACCAACAACTGGCAGAGATCAACAAGAAATATTTATAGTGGAGATCTTATCCGTTTGAATGATATTGAATTAGGCTACACTCTACCAAAGAAAAGCATTGCCTTTTTGGGAATTCAGAATCTGCGTGTTTACGTCTTAGCAAACAACGTTGCATTATTCTCAGACTGGGATATGTGGGATCCGGAAACAGGAACATCCAACGGTAACAGATATCCTTTGCCAAGGAAGTTTAATTTTGGTTTTAGAACAACATTTTAAAAACTGACATAATGAAAAATATATTACTATTAATTATATCAACTCTTTTATTGATAAGTTGCTCAGATTTCCTCGACAAATTGCCCGATGATATGAAAACCGACGATATGGTTTGGAGTGACAGAAGGCAGGTTGAGGGTTATTTAGCGAATGTATATGCTGCTCTGCCTTTTAATGAGCGACTAGAGCATGTGGCGCCCTGGTTGGGTTTAGCTGATGAAATAGACTTGTCGTGGACAGTTTACGACACCTATAGCATTAACTTAGGTAACTGGAATCCATCAACAGGTTTTTATAATAAATATGCTCTTTACTACAGAGCTATAAGATCATCTTTTGTTTTTGAAAATAATGTTGACAGATGCGATGAGCTTAGTAACGACCTGAAAGTACAGTACAAAGCTGAAGTTAAATTCCTAAGGGGATACTACTACTGGTTATTATTGAGACAATATGGTCCTTCAATTTTGATTAAGGAGTTGCAGCCAAGTGGTGCCGATTATGCTTCATTTATGAGAGCTCCTTTTGATGAATGTGTTGATTACATTGTGGAAATGATGGATGAAGCTGAAAAAGATTTACCTCTGCACTGGAATGCCAGAGACACTCGCTTGGGCAAACCTAATAAAATAATTTGCAAATCGGTAAAATCAATTGTACTGACCTATGCAGCCAGTCCACAATGGAACGGGAATAAGGAGTATGCAGATTTTGTAAATCCTGATGGAACTCCGCTTGCAAATACAACTTACGACGAAAACAAATGGAGAAAAGCAGCAGCTGCGAGCAAGGAAGTTATTGATATTGCAGAACAAACTCCTTCGGCTAATCTTGGTCTTTATAAAAATACAGATGATGGTGATAAAGAATTTAACCCATACAAATCTTTAGTCGACCTGCATCTTAAGAAATGGAATAAAGAGCAGATATTTGCTACTATAAACGATCTTGGAAACTATCAGGCATGGACTATTCACTGTACACCCGGACCTAAAACACTGGGTGGTGTTGGACCAACTCAGCGATTGGTAGACGCATTTTTAATGGAAAACGGTAGAACTATAGATGATCCCAACTCGGGATATGTTGAAGAGGGTTTTGCTACAACTCCCAATGCCAACTGGAATCCAAAGAACAGAAATATAAACAACGAAGAGGGCAGAAAAGCAATTATTGCCGATATTCGCGAATCTTCAGCATGGGGTCATTGGGTTGGCGACTGGAATATGTATGCAAACCGTGAACCTCGTTTTTATGCTTCTATTCTTTATAACAGACGAATTATACCTCAGATTCCTGATGATTTAGAAAAGAGAAACTATTTTAACTCAGCAGGGCAGAAAGACGGATTTGGACGTGCCGAGCTTTACTACGGTGGTGTTTCAAGACAGTCGGGCTCATACACTTTCTTTTCGAGAACAGGTTATTTAGCGTTCAAGCGCATCGACCCAATGGATAATATGTACGACCGTGTTTATAGTCAAGATGTACTAAAGGTGTTTATTCGCTATGCCGAGATATTACTTAATTATATTGAAGCTCTTAACGAGTATGAACCTGGTCATCCAGACATCCGTAAATACTGGGATATGATTCGTGAACGTGCAGGTGTGCCAAGTGTTTTTGTAACTAATCCTGAAATTGCCGGCAACAAACAGCTGCAACTTGAATATATTCTTAGAGAGAGACAAATTGAACTTGCCATGGAGGGTGACAGATATTGGACAACCAGAAGAAGATGGCTTGCTCATACACCAGATGAGGGTGATACGGTAGATCGCAAATATGGCGATGGTGGTCGTATGTGGGGAATGGATATTAACGCAGGTGACCCTGCAGCAAATAACTTCTCTTACACAGGTTTCTATAAGAGAGTACCTTTTGAAACCCGAATATTTAATAAGGCGTATTACATATTCCCTATTCCTGAATCGGAAATAGATAAGAGTAAAAACTTAGTTCAAAACCCATGGTGGTAAGAATGTTGTGAAACTTGTAAACAATTGAAATATGAAAAAAATATCACTTTTTCTACTGGTATGCATTGCACTTTTCAAATTCAGCTCTTGCCAAGAGGATAAATTTGATGAGTCGATACCGGTAAATCCGGTACTGGTTCCTATAAAATCTGTAACCGTAATGGATGGAGATAAAATTGCTTTTGCTGAGATCTCCGACAAAAACAAAACGATTGAATTGAGTCTTAAAAAACTCAGAAGCTTAGCAAATGTTGAAGTTACTCTACACATATCTAAAAGGGCTAAATTGTTAGCTCCAACAGATACAATATTGAATTTAGATTTAACTAAGCCTCACCAGATAACTATAAACAATCTTTATAAAGATCTGACCTACACTCTTACTGCATCTATTCCTGAATTCATCGAAATAGATAAAGCGGATTATAAGGAGTTCAGACTAAATAATGATTCACAGATGATGGATAACACTAACATTTTAAATCTATGGGATGGTGGTGTAATGTCGAAGCCTGAGAACTACGGTGAAATTGGCTATAGAAACTACCTGACTGGTGAATGCTTTACAGTGGACCTGGGCGATCATTACAACCTTAAACAATTCAGAGCCAATCTTTACTGGGCTTACACCAACGTTTGTCCTAAAAAGTATGAGTTATGGGGATATGAAGGTGAGGGTGTGCCTCCTATAAGTGGCGACTGGAATGATTGGACCAAACTGGGCTCTCTCGACAATTCAAGCTCTACATTAGCCGACTTTGCTAAAGGCGACGAACTTGCATTTCCTAAAGATAACAGTCCTTTAGTGAGATACGTAAGAGTAAAATGTATTGAGAATTACAGAACTCCAGCCTCAACAATTTTCTCATTATGCGAGATTACATTCTGGGCTTGGAATATTTAAACAATTAAATAACTTTAGCCTGCCTGATTCGACTACCTTTGTAATCAGGCAGGCTTTCACTTTAAAATTTATAATATGAAAAAATTCACTTGGCTTATAGCCGCATTACTATTAATGCCAATAGGATGCAGTGCTCAAATAAAGACTGATATAGTTGATAAGCCGATAATAGATAAGAAAGAGGATAAATACAGCTGGGAGTTAAACAGAACTTCCTTGGTAGAATGCAATGATCTTGTGTTGCTATATAGTGGTGGGGCTCACCGAAAATTTCAATGGAGCGAAGAGTATGTGAACCCTTATGTTACATATGTTGACGAAAATGGAAAAGAATCGTGGTTATTCGACTCTTTCTTATTTCTTGAAATACATAACGGTAATGGCAAAACATTTGCAACAGGGTATACACAAACAGCCGCAAATCAGAACGAATGGAAAGGATTGGTAGATCATTACTTTCAATCGCGCTACTGCTTGGGAGCACTCAATAAATCTATAGACAAAGCTGCAGAAAGGATTGGAAAACCTAAAGAAAAAAGGAAGATTGTTATAGGATTGCCTGAACCAATTAATGGACAGAAAGATTGGGGTTCAGTTAAGAATGGTGTACCCTTGGATTTTTCTAAACCTGATG
>CAYZHS010000113.1:0-6464 GCA_964478295.1 uncultured Proteiniphilum sp.
TGTAAGCAAAGAAAAAATTACCCTGAGATATTATCTCAGGGTAATTTTTTCTTTTTTAATACGTGCAATTGAAAGTTCTCATAACCTTTAATGATAACCTCATCACCCTTTTCTATAAATCCTCGTATAGAAATAGCATCATATATTTCATCGCCTATTTTCACTTTTCCAGATGGCCGTAATACAGTTGCAGCAACTCCTATTTTACCCACGAGCATATCGGGCTCTAAAGATACGGAATAATATCCTTCTTGATCTGCATGCAATGCAACATTCCTCAACAGACCTTTTTTACCAATTCTGCTACTCAAATAGATAATTAGCACCAACCCCATACCCATTCCTCCGAGAACAGTTATAAATGCTTGAAAAACCTCCTTTGCAGGTAGTCCTTCAAAATTGAACCTTATATTACCAACAAGTGCAAGTACTAGCGAAGTAAATATAAGAACTATACCGGTTATTCCGGTTACGCCAAAACCAGGTACTACAAAAATCTCAAAGACTATAAAAATCAGTCCTAATACAAAAAGTAACACCTCCCAATTCTGTGCGTAACCGGTAAGATATAATGGTGTGAAATAGAGTATGGCTGCTGTTATAGCAGCTGCAGTGGGGAAACCTACACCTGGCGATTGGAGTTCAAAGTAAATACCCCCAATTATCAGCATAATTAAAAATGCCTGAATTACACCGTTTGTCAGAACTCCTCTTATCTTATCGTAAACTGTAGGATTATATGTTTCTAAAACATAGTCGCTATATCCTAAATGCGAAACAATTACCTCATGAATATTTTCTGCAATTCCGTCGCAATATCCCAGTTCAACAGCTTGACTGGCGGTGAGAGTTAATATTTGAGTGGAATCGGCATATCCAGGTACTACTACCCTCTCGTCAACCATTGCTTCGGCAATTTTTGGATCGCGTCGCCAACTTGTAATAGTATCGCCATTTTCAATAGTTTTTATTTTACCATGACTTTCTGCTGTTGCTCTCATTATGCCCCTCATGTATGACTGGTATTTGTCGGGGGCAGCTGCACCAGTGCTGCCATCAACTACTGTAGCAGCTCCTATAGAAGCACTGTTTCTCATAAAAATGGAATCACAAGCTATTGCAATAAGCGCGCCTGCCGATGCTGCATTTACATCAATAAATACATATACAGGTATTTTAGTATTAAGTATGGCTGTACGCATTGAGTCTGCTTCAAGAACACCTCCACCGTATGTATTCATTTGCAACAAAATCGCATCAGCACCTTTCTCTTGAGCCTTATGCAATCCGTTTTGCAAATAAATCCAGGTATTACTCCCAATATTTTCTTTAATATTAATCTGATAGAATAATGGCTTAGTATCCTGTGAATACAAACTACTGGATATTAAATATAGAAAAACGATTAGTACTAAATATATCTTTTTCATTCTTTAAAGGTTTATTACAAACAAAGATAACATCCCTTAGTGATATAACTCATATTTCTCTCAATATTTTATATCTATAATGAAAATGATTTTTTTTATGTAAATTTGTCTCATTAATAAAAGATTAAGATTATTATGCGAAAATTTATTTTAACTGTTTTTACTTCACTGCTTATACTTCAAACTTATGCTTTTGAAGATGCACGAATGTTGCGTTTTCCGGATATAAATGGTGACTTGATTACTTTTGTATATGCTGGAGATATCTGGAGTGTAAATGCAGATGGAGGTGAGGCTAAAAGGCTAACTTCACACACAGGTTTAGAGTTATTCCCTAAAATTTCGCCTGATGGTAAATGGATAGCCTTCTCTGCAGAATATTCCGGTAGCAGACAAATTTGGGTAATGCCTTCAGAAGGTGGAGCTGCCCGTCAGCTCACATACTACAATTCAGTTGGCATGATGCCTCCGCGTGGTGGATATGATAATGTAGTATTAGACTGGACACCAGACAGTAAAAATATTTTATTTAGAGCAAACAGAACTACTTTTGGTGAAAGAAACGGTAAATACTTTACAGTAAGCATAGAAGGAGGATTTGAAGAACCGCTTCCTATTGTAAATGGTGGATTTGCTGTTTTTTCACCCGATGGCTCAGAAATTTGCTTTACTCCTATAGATAGAGAATTCAGAACATGGAAAAGATATAAAGGTGGTCGTGCAACAGAGTTGTGGAGCTTTAACCTTTCTAACAATAGTGCTAAGCAAATTACTAATTGGGCTGGCTCTGACCAATGGCCAACATGGTATGGTAATAATATTTATTATGCTTCTGACCGTGATACTAGACTTAATATTAGAAGTTATAATACTAAAACAGGGGAAGATGTTCAAATTACTTCACATACCGAATTTGATGTTATGTGGCCATCAGGTAACAACGGCAAATTAGTATATGAAAACGGAGGTTACCTTCATGTATTGAATTTGAATAACGGAGCATCAGAAAGAGTTTATGTTTCAATAAAATATGACAATCCAAACTTGCAATCGAGCTTTAAAAATGTAAAAGATTTCGTAGGAAGTTACTCTCTTTCACCTACAGGTAAGCGAGCCTTAATTGAAGCTAGAGGAGATATATTTAGTATTCCTGCTGAGAATGGTGAAATAGTTAATCTAACAAACACACAAGGCACTAGAGAAATTTCGCCTGCCTGGTCGCCCGATGGCAATCAGATAGCATACTACTCTGATAAAACTGGTGAATATGAACTATACTTAATTGATAATTTAAAGGGTGCAGAACCTCGTCAGATAACTAAAGGGTCTAAATCATGGAAGAATAAAGCCGAATGGTCGCCAAAAAACACTCATCTCGTATATAGCGATCGTACGATGAATCTTTGGTTAGTTGATATCAATACAGGCAAACAAATAGTAGTAGACAAAGCTTCTGCTGAAGAGATCAGAGATTATACCTTTTCACCCGACGGCGAATGGATAGCATTCAGTAAATCATCTCCTAATTATCAATCGGCTCTTTGGTTATATCAAATATCAACAGGAGATAAACATCAGATTACTGATGCTTCGTTTTCAGATAGTAATCCCATGTTTAGTAAGGATGGCAAGTTCTTATTTTTCTTGTCCAACAGAGATTTCAACCTCGCATTCAGCAGCTTTGAATTTGATTATTTATATAATAATGCTACTCGCATATATTCTATTCCATTGAAGGCCGATGGTTCAACCTTACACCCTTATAAGTTTGATATTGAGCCTTACAACAAAGACAAAAACAATAATGCCCCAAAATCAGAAACAACAAATTTAAAAGAAGAAAAAGTCACGATTGATTTGGAAGGTATTGAAAATAGAATTGAAGTTTTACCTATACCTTCTGGCAATTATAATATTCTTGGAACAGTAGAAGAGGGATTATTATATTCTGCTGGCAATAAGACTATGAGATACAACATCAAAGAAGAGAAGAGCGAAGATATTATTGATGGTGCGGGCTTTGTTATACCTTCGGCAGATGGAAAATTATTTATTTATCGTAGAAATGGAGATTATTTGATTGCTAAAAATCAGCCGGGTCAAAAAGCTGGAGAGGGCAAAATCGACTTGACTAACCTTGTAATGAAAATAGATCCAAAGTTGGAATGGCAGCAAATATATGAAGATGCTTTCAGAATTTTCAGAGACTATTTTTATGTAGATAATCTGCATGGTGTTGACTGGAACGGAATCAAAGAAACATACGGAGAATTACTTCCATATGTTCCAAGTAGATTTGATTTGGATTATATATTAAATGAAGTAATAAGTGAGACTAACACCGGGCACGCATATGTTGACTGGGGTGATATTAGTAGTGCAGAAAGAATTGAAGGTGGCCTGCTTGGCGCTGAATTAACAGCAGACTTAAATGCAAATAGATATAAAATAACAAAGATTTACAAAGGAGAGAACTGGAATGAGAGTAGACGCTCACCTCTAACAGAAAGTGGAATTGACATTGAAGAGGGAGATTATATTATCAAAATAAATGGAGTAGAGATTACTGCTGATATAAATCCTTATGAATTTCTTGAAAATTTGGGAAATAGATATATTGAACTTACTATAAACAATACTCCTAATACATTAGGTGCCGAAAATTATATGGTTAAGACAATAACAAATGAACATGAGTTGAGATATATCGATTGGGTTAATGAGCGTCGTAGTTTAGTAGACAAACTTTCGGGAGGCAAGATAGGCTACATACATGTTCCTAACACTGCCATAGAGGGCAATAGGGAACTGTTTAAAGGAATGTTGGCGTATAACCATAAAGAAGCTCTGATAATTGACGATAGATATAATGGCGGCGGATTTATACCGGACAGAATGATTGATCTTGTGAACCGACGCACATTAGTTTATTGGCACAGAAATAATATAGAGCAACCTATGAAATCTCCAGGTTTAGCACATGACGGTCCTAAGGCAATGCTAATAAATGGATATTCCTCTTCGGGAGGAGACGCATTCCCATATTTCTTCCGTAAAACCGGTGAAGGAATACTTATTGGCACACGTACATGGGGAGGATTAGTTGGTATTTCGGGAAATGCAAGACTGGTTGATGGCGGATATATATCTGTACCTATGTTTGGTATATATGATGAAAATGGCGAATGGATTATAGAAGGGGTTGGTGTTTACCCTGATATTGAAGTTGTAGATAGACCAGATGAATTGGCTAAAGGCAACGATCCATCTATTGAGAAAGCAGTAGAAGTTTTACTTGAGGAATTGAAGAGTACTCCACGAAAGAATGTGATTTCTCCAACACCACCCGATAGGTCGAAATGGATAGAATTTGAAATAAAATAAACAAAACTGATAGAGCTGTTGTTTTATTAAAACTTAACAAGAAGTCAATTTAATAGAACATTAATATGAATCAATTAAAAATTGCAGCTCTATTAGTAATACTATTTTTAGCATTATCAGCCTCATGCGATAAAAACAAAAATAGTAATGTAAAAGAAGTATCAGAGGATAAACTGCCTCCAGTTGAGACTCAAAAACCTAACACCAGCTATCAGCCTGCTTTTGAAGGTCAGACAAGGGTATCAGGTGTTAAAACTAAAACACCGTATGAAGTTGTAACTCTAACATCAGAGTTGGACAATCCTTGGGCTGTAGTAGAACTACCTGATGGTAGACTGGCTATTACTGAAAAAGGTGGTTCAATGCGAATTGCTACTAAAGATGGGTCTGTAAGTAATAAGATTAAGGGCTTCCCTGAAGTTGACGATAGAAATCAAGGTGGATTATTAGATGTTGCACCCGCTCCAGACTTCGAATCAAGTAGAGTGTTGTATTTCTCTTTTGCAGAAAAGACACCAAAAGGCTCACTCACAGCTGTTGGTAAAGGTAGTCTATCAGACGATGAATCAGTTATTAAGAACTTCACTATAATATATCGTGCAATACCATATTTTGATAATAGTATGCACTTCGGGAGTAGATTAGTATTTGATAAAGAAGGCAATATATTCTTATCAACTGGAGAGCGTTCTAGTTTAGAAACTCGTTATAATTCTCAAAAACTTGAAACTGCCCATGGCAAAGTGATACATATTACACCTGAAGGTAAACCTGTCGAAGGAAATCCATTTATAAACCAACCTGGAGCATTACCAGAGATATTCAGTTATGGGCATAGAAATCCTCAGGGACTTGATATACACCCAACAACAGGTGAATTATGGTTAAGTGAGATGGGACCAAGAGGTGGAGACGAAATAAACCTTATTAAACCTGGTAAAAATTATGGATGGCCTACAATTACATACGGCATAGAGTATAATGGAAATACTATAGGTGAAGGTATTACACAGAATGCAGAAATGGAGCAACCTGTTTATTATTGGGATCCGGTTCTTTCGCCTAGTGGAATGACTTTCTACAGTTCCAAAGTAATACCTGAATGGGAAAACAATCTTTTCATTGGTGGACTTAGCAGCAAACACATATCACGCTTGGTAATACAGAATAATAAGGTTGTGGGTGAAGAAAGATTGCTTGTAGATGAAAATGAACGGATTAGAGATGTAGGAGAAAGTACAGATGGTTCTCTCTTTGCAGTAACAGACTCTGGTAAATTACTTAGAATCTCTAAATCTAATTAAACTGTAAATACTGAACAACCTAAACACCCAATATACATACATCATGGATAAACGACAATTTATAAAAAAGAGTGTTGCCAGTGCAGTTGCTTTAGGTGTATCGGCAAATATCTCGAGTGCACTTGCCGGAGAAAACGATATTTCAACTACCTCAGCAACAATAAAAATTAAACGTAAATTAGGTAAAACAGGATTTGAAGTATTTCCTGTTGTTTATGGTGGAATAGTATCGAGCAGAGATGGACAGGCTGCATCTAACAACTATGTTGCCTGGGCTCTTGACAGAGGTATTAATTATTTTGATGTTGCTCCTTCATACGGTGACGCTGAAGAAAAGCTGGGAATC
>CAYZHS010000114.1:0-6309 GCA_964478295.1 uncultured Proteiniphilum sp.
GCACTTAGAATGAGTCCGAAATAAGCACAAGTAATTAGTGTAGATGTTCCCCCTCTACTTATAAGGGGAAGCGGCTGACCAGTTACTGGAATAAGATTAACAGCAACCGCCATATTTACAAATGCCTGTATTGACAACATCATGGCCGAGCCTAGAACTAAATATTTGGGAAATAGCTTTTCAATTCTTCTTGCAATAATACCTGAACGGATTAGAATTATTACATATAAGAGGAGCACAAATAACCCTCCAATAATTCCCATCTCTTCAATTATAATTGCATAAATAAAATCGGAATATGCTTGTGGCAGAAAATCCCTCTCTGTACTATTGCCTGGAAATACGCCAAAAACTCCTCCGTTTGATATAGCTATCTTGGCATGGGCAACCTGGTAATTCTCATCAGTAATTGTAAAATACTCTTCCTCGGGCATTTCTCTCGCTTTGCCAAAGTGAGTTATACGATTCTGCCAAGTACCTAGTCGGTTCAGAGGCCCTTTACTAGTCCAACTCTCAGGTATAATATTTAACAAAAGGATAAAAAGCAGAACTATAGCAATGCCTCCACCTGCAACTTTCAAAAGTCGCAGCAATTTAACATTACCTATAAACATAAGCAGGAAGCAAACACCAAACAGCAGTACAGCGGTCGACAAGTTATCCATTGCAATTATACCACAAACTACAATCATTAAGCCAATCATCCATTTAAATAAAATGGAGTCGTTCTCTCCATTCTGTTTACTCAGAAGAAATGCTATTGTACCCATTAGCGATATCTTTGCAATTTCTGAGGGTTGAATAGTGAAACCCATAAAAGATATCCATCTGTCGGCGTTATTAACACTCTCACCAATAAATGGAGTTAATATTAATAGTACTATTGCACCTAGAAGTACAAAAATTAGTGATGAAAAAAATCTATAAGGAATATTATGAATAAAGAGAATTACTCCTACACCACCTATCAAGAACATGGCATGTCTGAGTATTGGTCCCCATTGATTCTGCTGTCGATAGACAATTGTGCTTGTAGCACTAAAAATCTCTACTAACGAAATAACGCATAAAATAATAAAGACTGTCCAAATTACTTTGTCGCCTTTAAACACTTTGCGTCCAAAATCATTAAGAATCGACCCTGATTCATTTATTTCATCAACAGTTTTATTGGGGTCTGTATTATGAACTTCTTTATCAAGCATCTTTTTCGATTTACTAATTATAGTTTTCTGACATACTCCTTAAACTGATTACCTCTATCTTCATAATTTTCAAACAAATCAAAACTAGCGCAACAAGGTGAGAGTAAAACCACATCGCCCCTTTCGGCTAACTCATAGGCAGTACTTACAGCCTCTTTCATAGAGTGTGCATCTCTGACTACTTCAACCTTTTCATCAAAAAAAGCGTGTAATTTAGTGTTGTCTTTACCAAGAAATATAAGAGCCTTAACTTTTGAATCTACGAGTTCTTCTATTTCTTTGTAATTATTGCCTTTATCCACACCTCCAATTATAAGAATAGTTTTGCTGCGCATCGATTGTAATGCGTACCAACACGAATTTACATTTGTAGCTTTTGAATCGTTGATATACTGAACGCCTTTTACTGTGGCAACTTTCTCTAATCTGTGCGGAACCCCCTTAAAATCGGAAAGTGATTCTCTTAGCTGCTCATCGGTTATATCCATCAATTTAGCTACAATACCCGAAGCTAACGAATTATAAACATTATGCATTCCTTCTAATGCTAGCAACTCAAGCTCCATATTAAATGTATTTCCTTTAGAATTAATAAAAATCTTACCGTTCTCTATATATCCTGCTGTATGCCCTTTATTGGTTTCTCCGAATGGATAACAAACAGCTTCCGGCTTTAGCTTTTCTATTTCTCTGGTCACTACAGGATCGTCCTCCCAATATATAAATGCATCATCTATTTTCTGATTACGAATTATTCTCATTTTAGCATCTATATAATCCTGTAGATTATTATTGTATCTATCGAGATGATCGGGAGTGATATTTAACAAAACAGCTACATCTGCTTTGAACTCATATAGTCCCTCCAACTGAAAACTACTTAGTTCCAATACATAATAGTCGTACCTCTCTTCTGCCACCTGTTTCGCAAAACTCATCCCTACATTTCCGGCTAATGCAACATTTAATCCCGCAGATTTTAAAATATGATAGATTAAACTAACAGTTGTTGTTTTACCATTACTACCGGTAACGCAAATCAACTTGGCATTTGTATATCTTGCCGCATACTCTATTTCTGAAATAATATGTATGCCCTTTTCTATAAGCTTAATTATAATAGGTGAGCTATCGGGGATACCGGGACTCTTTACAACTTCATCTGCTTGCAAAACTTTATCTTCGGTGTGTCCACCTTCTTCAAAATTGATAGCATGGCTCAAAAGTGTATCCCGATGCTTATCTTTTAATATACCATTATCTGACAAGAATACTTTGAATCCCTCCTTTTTGGCCAGAAGAGCAGATCCTACTCCACTTTCTCCTCCCCCAAGAACTACTATCAATTTTTCGCTCATATTGTCTACCTCATTTTTAATGTTGCTACTGCTAATACAGCTAAAATAATACCAATCAGCCAAAACCTTGTAACCAACTTAGGCTCGGTTATAGGTGTAAAAGGCTTTTGAATGATTGCATCTATTGTACCATTTCCAGGTTTCTGATAATGGTGATGTAGTGGTGTCATTTTAAAAACTCTTTTCCCAACACCATATTTCTTTTTTGTATATTTAAAGTAGGTAACCTGTACTATTACCGAAAGTGCTTCAACAAAGAATACTCCACACAAAATTGGCAAGAGTAACTCTTTGTGAATTAAAACTGCAAATACACCAATGATACCTCCCAGGGTAAGACTTCCTGTATCGCCCATAAAAACCTGAGCCGGATAGGCATTATACCACAAGAATCCGATACATGCTCCAACAAAAGCAGATGCGAAAACCATCAGCTCATCACTACCCGGTATGTACATTATGTTTAGATAAGAAGCAAAATCGACACGTCCTGATACGTATGCAAGTATACCTAATGCTACCCCAATTATTGCTGATGACCCGGATGTCAACCCATCCAACCCATCAGTAAGATTTGCACTGTTAGATACTGCTGTAACAATAAGTATTACTACTAAAATAAAAACAAGCCATACTGCTGTATCGGCATAATCGCCCATCCAGCTGACTAACCATCTATAATCGAAATTATTATTTTTCACAAACGGAATAGTAGTTCCGGTAGTCTTTACATCTTCTGTTTTAAATGTCACCTCTTCTATTATATTCCCTACACGTATTTCGCTATTTTCACGAACTACTATCTCGGGACTTAAAAGAATAGTAAGACCAACTATCAATCCAAGTCCTACCTGGGCTATGATTTTGAATTTACCTTTCAACCCCTCTTTATCTTTCCTGAAAACTTTAATATAATCGTCGGCAAACCCAAGTGCACCTAACCATACAGTGCTAACCAACATCAATATTATATATATATTCTCGAGTTTCCCAAACAACAATGTAGAGACCAGAATAGAAATAATAATGATAACCCCCCCCATAGTAGGAGTTCCACGTTTACTATATTGCCCTTCCAGGTCCAGATCTCTGATAGTTTCACCTATCTGATTCTGCTGCAGCTTATTAATTATCTTCCTTCCGGCAAAAACCCCAACTAAAAGAGAAAATACTGCAGCCATAGCCGATCTAAACATCACAAACTGAAACATTCCGGCACCCGGAAAATCGAGTTTATCCAAATAATCAAATAGATAATACAACATTCTACTATAATTTCTTACTTACTTTTACCAAAAAATATCTTTTCAACTTCCTCTTTATCATCAAAATGGTGTTTCACACCTTTTACCTCTTGATAATCTTCATGCCCTTTACCTGCAATTAAAACCACATCACCAGGTTGAGCAAGTGCACAGGCAGTTTTAATTGCCTCTCTTCTATCCACAATAGTTAAAACAGCACTCTTCTGCTCTTCCGAAATTCCATCCAACATATCCTGAAGTATATCCATTGGATCTTCAAAACGAGGATTGTCGGAAGTAAATACAGCCCTGCTGCTAAGCTGTACAGCCTCACGAGCCATTAATGGTCGTTTTGTTCTATCTCTGTTACCTCCGCAACCTACTACTGTAATCAACTTACCTTTTTCACCTAAAACTTCATTCACAGCACTCAACACATTTGACAATGCGTCTGGTGTATGAGCATAGTCGATAATTGCCGTAAAATCTTTGGGAGATCTAACAGTTTGAAATCTGCCTGCAACGGGTTTTAGCATTGAAAGCACTCTTAAAACCTCATCTTCATTAAGACCTAATAGAATTCCGGCACCATATACAGCAAGTAGATTATATACGTTGAAGAGTCCCACAAAAAGTACCGTCAACTCTCTACCATTAATCTCAATATCACTTCCGTCGAAATGCTTTTCGAAAACACGTGCTTTAAAGTCGGCCATCCCCCTAAGAGAATAGCTATATTTTCTAGCTTTTGAGTTTTGAAGCATAACCGCTCCATTTCTATCATCAGAGTTTGTTAAAGCAAATGCATCTGAAGGCAAATTATCGAAAAAAGATTTCTTCACATCACGATACTCCAGCATATTTTTATGATAGTCGAGATGATCTTGTGTGAGATTAGTAAATATACCTCCTGCGAAACTTAAACAGCCCACTCTCTTTTGATGAATTGCATGTGAACTTACCTCCATAAATGCATACTCACAACCGGCATCCACCATCATTCGAAGATAACTGTTGATTGTTATAGGATCGGGAGTAGTGTGAGTTGTAGCAAAGAACTCTCCATCTACATAGTTTCCCACTGTTGAGATTAAACCAGCAGGATACCCAAGCATTCTAAACATATTATAAAGAAGTGTAGCTATAGTGGTTTTTCCATTTGTTCCTGTCACACCCACTAGTTTTAATTCACCTGAAGGATTACCAAACCACTCAGATGCAATCTGCGCAAGCGTATCGGCACTATTTTCAACCTGAACATAGGTTACACGCGAGAAATACTCGTCAATTAACGGTTTATCGTAAACAACCACTGCAGCTTCTTGCTCTATAGCTTTTCCTATGTATGAATGACCGTCTGTGAAGATACCTTCAACAGCTATAAAGAGTGAACCTTTTTCAACAGTTCTCGAATCGGATGTTATAGATAATACCTCTACATCCTTGTCGCCTCTTATGTTAATTACCTTACACTTCTCTAATAGTTTACTTAATTCCATAATTTAATTTCTTATCGTAATGTAACAGAAATTGTTGTCCCTTTAACCAACCTTTGCCCGGGTCGAAGAGATTGTGCTACAACTTTCCCGGATCCATTTAGATTAACTCTTAGGCCCGACTTTTCGAGTAAATAAAGCGCATCCCTGGCACCCATTCCCATCACATCAGGGATGAGTGAGGCATTCAGTTCTATAGGCTGAGGTCTGTATTCAATACTATCTGAATTTACTTTTATCCAATCGGCAGGCTCTTCAAGCTTAGCTGTTTTTAATTTTAATGAGGATAAAACAGAAAGACTTTTTTCTCTGTTACCATTTTTTATCACTGGCTCCTTATGCAATGTTGAGTCGATTATACAATCCTCAACAGACAACTGCACTTTTCTGAGATAAGTCTGCTCTGCAATATTTTTAAAAACCATACCTGCCATACCGCCACCAGAAGGTACACCCTTTGGCTTACGCAGACCTACAAAAATTGTATACATAGGTTCATCAGCAGGAAAATAACCGCAAAACGAAACATAGTAACCCGAATACCCACCTCCTCCAGCTATCATGGCTGTACCTGTTTTACCAGCTATATCAAAGTAGTCTGATGCCACAACTTTAGCTGTACCATTATCTACAACCGATTTGAGCATTTCATGTATTTCTTTTAATGTAGACTCCTTAGATATTTTAGGATTCACTACCTCTGCCTCAATATTTTTTACTACTCTGCCATTTTCCACAAACTGCTTGGCAATAAAAGGCTTAATCATTTTACCTCTATTTGCAATACCGTTATAGAACATCAACATATAAATTGGAGGTATTTGTGTTTCATAGCCAAATGACATCCATGGCAATGTAGTTTTCGACCAATAATTATCTTTATCGTTTGGATATCTTATAGAAGAGGTTCCTTCAATACCACTTAATGGAACATCCCACTTAAGCTGTTTCCTCAACCCTATTCTGTCTATCCCGTCGATAAACTTCTCGGGTTTATCTTCATAAC
>CAYZHS010000115.1:0-6308 GCA_964478295.1 uncultured Proteiniphilum sp.
GGGCTATGTTCTTAATTTGGTTTGTCTTGAAAACTTTCATGATTAGAAAATATTAATTATTAATTTGTTGTTTATTCACTCATTTGTTCACTCTTAATCTGTTCTTTATTTGGTATTTGTTCTTAATGGATGTAATTTAAATTTATGTTTTGTCTATTAATTTAGTATTAAAAAAAAACTTTGCGTCTTAGTTAAATCGGCAAAGTATAGCTTTACTTTAATAGTTTTGCAATTTATACAAAACGAGCGATTAAAAAAAATGTTACGATTATGTTATATAACATATATTAAAGATTAGTTAGTTGTATTTCTATTGTGTTTATTTATTATTTTTTGCGACATTTGTTCACTAAATTTTAAAGAAATGGATTACTATTATAACCAAACCGTTAACGAAACATTAAATAAATTCAATGTTGATTCTTCAAAGGGATTATCTAAAGTTGAAGTAGTCGAAAGATCAGATAAGTATGGCCCTAATAAACTTGAAACACAAAAACAAAAATCACTTTTTCTCATCTTTATAGAGCAATTCAAAAGCAGTATGGTTGTAATATTGTTTATTGCAGCTATTGTTTCGGGAGTAATTGGAATAATGGAGAATGAGGGACTAGTTGAAACGTTCGTTATTCTTGCAATATTATTGCTCAATGCAATTATTGGAACCATTGAAGAACGCAGAGCACAATCATCACTCGAAGCACTTAATAAAATGAGTGCGCCCATAAGTAAAGTATTAAGAGAAGGGCAAATAGAAGAGGTTAGCTCAACTGAAATAGTACCAGGTGATATAGTAGTATTAGATACCGGAGATATTATCCCTGCAGACATGCGACTAATTGAAGCAGTCAACCTTCAGGTGCAGGAGTCGGCTCTAACCGGCGAATCCGTTCCGGTTGAAAAGATTGATGGTCAGCTAAAGGAAAAAGATATTCCCCTTGGAGATAGATCTAACATGGCATTCTCTACAAGTATTGTAACTTATGGACGTGGCAGAGGTGTAATAGTTGGAACAGGTATGAATACAGAGGTAGGAAAAATTGCACATATGCTTCAGAGTACCGAAGCAACAGAAACACCAATGGGTAAACGACTTGAACAGCTTGGTAAAGTTCTGGGTTATGTTGCACTTATAATTTGCGCTTTCATATTTGTAATAGGTATACTATATGGCAACAATTGGCTGGATATGTTTATGATGGCTGTCAGTCTTGCTGTTGCTGCAATACCCGAAGGGTTACAGATAGTTGCCACTATAGTACTTGCTATTGGGGTACAGCGACTTGTTAAACAAAACGCAATTGTTCGTACATTGCCTTCTGTTGAAACTTTAGGCAGCACCACTGTAATATGTTCAGACAAAACAGGCACTCTCACTCAAAATAAGATGACAGTGGTTGAGGTTTGGACAGGTAATAAAACTGTCGATCTACGCAATCCAAATGAGTATGGCGAACTTACCGAAGATGAGAATCAATTAATTAAGACGTCTCTTCTTTGTAACGATTCTCATATCAATATACAAAAAGATGAAAACTATGAACTTTCGGGCGATCCTACCGAAACAGCAATTGTTGAACTTGCTTTTAAGCTTGGATATAATAAAAACGAAATAGAAAATAAATATCCCAGGGTTCAGGAAGTTCCATTCGATTCAGAAAGGAAAAGAATGACTACTATCAACAAGATGAATGAGGGTAAGTTGTCTGTAAACGTAAAGGGTGGACTCGATGAAGTGCTTAACGTAACTACACATATACTTATTAATAGTGAAGTTCGCCCCATCAATAATCAAGATATAAAAGCAATAAAAGATGAGAACGAACGCATGGCTGAGTCGGCTCTGCGCGTTCTTTCTGTTGCATACAAAGAGATTAGTTCGATACCACAAAAAGTAGATGCTGAGACTGTTGAGAGCAATCTGGTTTTTATTGGCCTTCTTGGAATGATAGACCCTGCTCGTCCAGAGGTTATAGAAGCTGTGAAAAAGTGCAAGAGCGCAGGTATTCGTCCAATTATGATAACAGGCGATCATAAGATTACAGCTGTTGCCATTGCAGAGGAGATTGGTATTTACGAAGAGGGTCATAAAGCAGTAACGGGTACAGTTCTGGAGGATATAAGCGATGAGGTGCTTTATAATGATATTGACAATTATTCGGTATACGCGCGGGTTGCACCTGAACATAAAGTGCGTATAGTAAAAGCTTGGCAAAAACATGGCGATATAGTTGCTATGACTGGCGATGGTGTAAATGATGCACCGGCACTTAAGCAGGCAGATATAGGGGTTGCCATGGGTATTGTTGGAACTGAGGTTGCTAAAGATGCATCAGATGTTGTGCTTACCGATGATAATTTTGCAACAATTGTTAGTGCTGTTGAGGAGGGTAGGCGCATCTATGATAATATACTTAAGGTTATTCAATTCCTTTTGTCTGCTAATATGGGAGAGGTGTTACTAATATTTGTTGCCTCAATATTTAATTTAGGTAACCCGTTATCACCTATCTTAATTCTATGGATCAATCTGGTGACCGATAGTCTCCCTGCTCTTGCTTTGAGTATCGATCCTGCAGAAAAAGATATAATGTGGCGTA
This sequence comes from uncultured Proteiniphilum sp., assembly GCA_964478295.1. Lineage (GTDB taxonomy): Bacteria > Bacteroidota > Bacteroidia > Bacteroidales > Dysgonomonadaceae > Proteiniphilum. The sequence continues at coordinate 2,601 of CAYZHS010000115.1, forward strand.
AACCAAGAGACCCCAAAAAAGGGTTCTTCACAAGAGGTATGATTCGAAGAATTGTGTATCAGGGTTCTACAATTGGACTCATCTCACTGGCTGCCTATATAATTGGTCGCAACGATGGTATTAGAATGGGGATTGAAGATCCTCAAACATTGGGACAAACAATGGCGTTTGCAGTTCTTGGTTTCTCTCAACTGTTTCACGTTAGAAACCTCCATTCAAATAAGGTCTCTTCGTTCAAAACAAGCATATTCAGCAATAAATCTCTATTGCTTGCCATACTATCATCAAGTATTTTAATGCTAATAGTTCTTATGGTTCCGGGAGTTATGAATATATTTGGACTGGTAGCAATGGATGGTACCCATTGGCTTTATGTTCTTGGTTTGTCTCTAGTGCCAATTGTGGTTGTGGAATTAGTTAAAGTTTTGAAACTAAATCACACTAAAGATGAATATTAATTTTACCTGATTATAGTTCGTTTTAACAGTAGCCTGAGGTTTACCTCCTCAGGTTATTTTTTGATATATTACATATGGTATAACCTTAAACTATCATAAAAATTGCACAAAAAGTTGTTGTGCGTGCACAAAATAAAAAAATATTTGTATTTTTGGCATAATAAATTGCATTCTTTAGTTTATTTCCCATTTTTTATTACAATTAGGTTATATGGTATAAACCTTATTGAGGTACGATTTTGGTATGTAAACACTTATAAAAGTATAAGTATATAATTAATAATATTTTTATGGAAAACATTCAATCGGCATTACTCCTTTTGCTTATCGGTGTGATAATAGTATTTCTTGTCTTATCTCTGGTGGTGGGTCTTGGTAATCTTCTTATTAGGGTCACAAACAGATATGTCTCAGACAATAATGGTAATGGAACTTCCGAAATAGGCAAAGCAGGCAACGACCCAAAAAAGATTGCAGCTATTGTAGCAGCAGTAGATATCGCAACACAAGGACGCGGTAGGATCGATTCGATAAAAAAAACAGACAAAATTTAAAAAAATATGGCAAAAGAGATTAAGTTTAGTCTCCTATACAGAGACATGTGGCAATCGGCTGGTAAGTATGTACCAACCGTAGAACAGTTAAAAGAAGTTGCTCCCGCCATTATTGATATGGGTTGTTTTGCCCGTGTCGAAACAAACGGAGGTGGCTTCGAACAGATTAACCTTCTATTTGGAGAGAATCCAAACAAAGCGGTTCGCGAATGGACACAGCCATTTAAAGATGCAGGCATACAAACACATATGCTTGAAAGAGGTTTAAATGGTATACGTATGTCACCCGTACCTGCCGATGTGCGCAGGCTCATGTTTCAATTAAAGAAGAAACAGGGTACCGACATTTCACGTTCGTTCGACGGTCTAAATGATCCCCGCAATCTCGAGAACTCAATTAAGTTTGCTAAAGAGGCAGGAATGATATCGCAGGCTGCACTAAGCCTCACCGTTTCACCCGTGCATACAATTGAATATTATACTAAGCTTGCCGACACTCTTATAGAGATGGGTGCCGACGAGATATGTATAAAAGATATGGCAGGTGTAGGCCGCCCCGTTAGCATTGGTAAAATTATTAAGAATATAAAAGATCGTCACCCCAACGTAGCAATTACATACCATGGCCACGCCGGACCGGGATTCCAGATGGCATCAATTCTCGAAGCCGCAAATGCAGGTGCCGAATATATAGATGTGGGCATGGAGCCATTGTCGTGGGGTACAGGTCATGCCGACCTCCTTGCTGTACAGTCTATGCTAAAAGATGCTGGATTTAAGGTTGCCGATATCAATATGAAGGCATACATGAAAGTGCGTTCTCTCACACAAAAGTTTATGGACGATTTCCTTGGATACTATATTAGCTCCAAAAACAGAGTTATGAACTCACTACTAATAGGTCCGGGTCTCCCCGGAGGTATGATGGGAAGCCTTATGACCGATTTAGAAGATAATCTTAAGTCGCTCAACAAGTGGAAGAGAAAACATGAGTTGCCAGAACTTACACAAGACGACCTTATGATAAAGTTGTTTGAAGAGGTAACATATGTATGGCCAAAAGTTGGTTACCCACCACTTGTTACACCTTACAGTCAGTATGTGAAGAATCTCGCACTAATGAATGTTGTTCAACTCGAAAAGGGTAAAGAGCGATGGTCAATGATAGCCGACAATATCTGGGATATGATGCTTGGTAAGACAGGTAAACTACCCGGAGAGCTTGCTCCGGAGCTTGTTAAGCTTGCCGAAGAGCAAGGGCGCGAGTTTTATACTGCAAATCCTCAGGACCTCTATGCAGACCAGCTCGATGAGTTTCGTGCAGAGATGAAAAAGAATAACTGGGATACAGGTAAAGACGATGAAGAGCTGTTTGAACTTGCCATGCATCCAGAGCAGTATAGAGCATACAAATCTGGTGATGCACGTAAATATTTCCTTGCCGACCTCGAAAAGAAAAGAGCAAAAAGCGAAGAATCTGACCTGACAGATATTACTGAAGTTCCAGCGGTGTTCTCATCAGTAAATAACTATCAGCCAAAAACTCTTGTAGTTAATGTAAATAACGAAGAGTATGTAGTAAATATATCATATCCACAGAGTGGAGATAGTGTTACTGCATCCGCAACTACACCTGCTGAGTCAGTCATGCAAAAACCGGTTGCACAACCCAAACCGACCGGAACTAAAGGTGTTGTGAAAGAGATAGTTTCACCACTTGAAGGCAAGTTTTTCCTTACTAAAGAGGCATCAGAGAAACCTCTTAAAGTGGGGGATACTGTTAAAGTAAATGATATTGTTGGTTATATCGAATCGATGAAGACATACAATGCTATTGCTTCAGAAGTAGAGGGTGTTGTTACTGAGATATGCTTTGCCAACGGATCTCCGGTTGAGGAAGAGGATATACTCATTAAAGTTAAGTAAGAATGGGCGAATTATTTACAAGTCTATTTGAAACAACCGGTTTAGTAGGAACCGAATGGGGATCAGTGCTTATGTGGATTATTGCCGGAGCACTTTTGTATATGGGAATATTCAAGCAGTACGAACCATTGCTTCTTGTGCCCATAGGTTTTGGTGTACTGCTTGCTAATCTGCCTTCAGCAGGGCTGGCAGTTGTAGAGGCCGATATGGTTGTAAACCCCGATGGAAGTTTAATGAACCTGCCTGAGATTGCTGCAAATTATGGTATTCTCAATTTGGCTTATTATGCACTCATAAAAACAGGAATACTCCCTCCAATAATATTTATGGGGGTAGGGGCGTTAACCGACTTCGGACCAATGTTGAGAAACCTAAGGCTTGCTTTCTTCGGTGGAGCTGCTCAGATAGGAATATTTACAGTTGTTATTATTGCTGTATTATTGGGTTACACTCTGCCTGAAGCAGCATCTATGGGAATTATTGGTGGTGCCGACGGTCCAACCGCAATTTATACAACAATTAAGCTGGCACCACATCTTTTAGGACCAATTGCAATTGCTGCTTACTCTTATATGGCACTGGTGCCGGTAATTATTCCTGCTGTAGCAAAGATTCTTATGAAAGAAGATGAGTTTAAGATTCATATGAGAAACATGGACAAGCAGTTTCCTGCCAAATATGAAATTAAAAATTTAAGGACAGTGAAAATATTGTTCCCAATTGTTCTTACATTGGTCGTGTCAGTTTTAGTTCCCTCTTCAGCACCACTT